>CAUPOD010000054.1:0-9682 GCA_963512745.1 uncultured Burkholderia sp.
GCTGGCCGCCGCGTGGCGCGACGACGCGACGCCCGCGCTCGGCAGCCCGAGCGAGGGCCAGGAGATCGTCTCAGACTACCGCGCGCTCGGTTTGACGCTGGGACGCCATCCGCTCGCGCTGTTGCGGCCGATGCTGCTCAAACGGCGTCTGCAGCCCGCGGCCGCGCTCAATACCTACCGCAACGGCCGGATCGCGCGCGCATGCGGACTCGTGACGTCGCGGCAGCGGCCGCAGACCGCGCAGGGCGTGATTTTCGTGACGCTCGAGGACGAAACCGGCTGCGTGAACGTGGTCGTGCGGCCCGAGGTGTTCGAGCAGCAGCGGCCGGCGCTGCTCGGGGCGACGCTGCTCGAAGTGTCGGGGATCTGGCAGCGCGTGGGGGAGGTGCGGCATCTGATTGCGCAGGAGTGCGTCGATTTGTCCGTGCTGCTCGGCCGGCTGCCGACTACGAGCCGGAATTTTCATTAGGGCCGGATTCGACGCAAGGCGCACGCACCCAAAGCAAACGGGCGTTTACTACACGCCCCTACCTCATTTCCCTTATCCTTGCGCCTAAGCGCGGTTCGGTCGAGCCGCCATTGGGATTTCTGGAGCATTGAACATGAGTAAACAAGCGATCGGCGTGGTCGGGCTGGGGGTGATGGGGCGTAACCTGGCCCTGAATATCGAGAGCCGCGGCTATGCGGTGTCGGTCTACAACCGCAGCCGCGAGAAGACCGACGAGTTGATTGCCGAGTATCCGGGCCGCAACCTGGTGCCGACCTACACGCTGAAAGAATTCGTCGATTCGCTCGAAAAACCGCGCCGCATTCTGCTGATGGTCAAGGCCGGCGCCGCGACGGACGCGACGATCGCCGAGCTCAAGCCGCTGCTCGAAAAGGGCGACGTGCTGATCGACGGCGGCAACACGCCGTTCACGGACACGATCCGCCGCAACCAGGAACTCGCGCAATCGGGCCTGCATTTCATCGGCACGGGCGTGTCGGGCGGCGAAGAGGGCGCGCTGCACGGCCCCGCCATCATGCCGGGCGGCCAACGCGACGCGTACGATCTGGTCGAGCCGATCCTCAAGCAGATCGCCGCGCGCGCGCCCGAAGACGGCGAGCCGTGCGTCGCCTACATGGGTCCGGACGGCGCCGGCCATTACGTGAAGATGGTGCACAACGGCATCGAGTACGGCGATATGGAACTGATCGCCGAGAGCTACTCCGTGCTCAAGGACGTGGCGGGCCTGTCGAACGAGGAACTCGCGCAGACCTTCACCGAGTGGAACGCGGGCGAGCTCGACAGCTACCTGATGGAGATCACCTCGCAGATCTTCCATAAGCGCGACGACAAGACGGGCCAGTACCTCGTCGACGTGATTCTCGACCGCGCCGCGCAGAAGGGCACGGGCAAGTGGACGAGCCAGAATGCGCTCGATATGGGCGTGCCGCTGCCGCTGATCACGGAATCGGTGTTCGCGCGCGTGCTGTCGTCGCTGAAGACGCAGCGCGTGGCCGCGAGCAAGGTGCTGTCGGGGCCGAAGCCCGCGCCGTTCGCGGGCGACCGCCACGCGTTCGTCGAGGCCGTGCGCCGTGCGCTGTACCTGAGCAAGGTGATCTCGTACGCGCAGGGTTTTGCGCAGCTCGAGGCAGCCTCGGCCGAGTACGGCTGGCGCCTCGATCTCGCGACCATCGCGAAGATCTTCCGCGCGGGCTGCATCATCCGCGCGCGCTTCCTGCAGAAGATCACGGACGCCTATACGCGCGAACCGGCCCTCGCCAATCTGCTGCTCGACCCCTACTTCCGCGACATCGCCGACAAGTACCAGACGGCGCTGCGCGACGTGGTGATCGCGGCGATCCAGGCCGGCGTGCCGGTGCCCGCGTTCGCTTCGGCGATCGCGTATTTCGACGCGTACCGCGCCGAGCGCCTGCCCGCGAACCTGATCCAGGCGCAGCGCGATTTCTTCGGTGCGCACACGTTCGAGCGCGTGGACGAGCCGGGCAGCTTCCACGCGGATTGGTCGGTGTGAGCGTGATGGGCGAGGCACCGAATGGCGCCTCGCCGTATTGACGCTTACTGGGCCAGCCAGCGCCTGCTCTACAAGCAGGCGCACATAGCGCGTGTCAGGCATTCCGCGGTCGGAACGATATGCCCGGCGAAGGTTTCTATCTCGATAGGCTATAACACGATGACGGATGCCAATGTCTTGGGAGACACGCGATGATGCCCGTCAAGAGCCGGATCTGCCTGTGGTACGACGGCGATGCCCTCGAGGCCGCCACCTTTTACGCCGAGACGTTTCCCGATAGCGCCGTCGGCGCCGTGTATCGCGCGCCGGGCGACTACCCGGCCGGCAAGCAGGGCGATGTGTTGACGGTCGAATGCATCGTTGCCGGCATTCCCTGCCTCGGGCTGAACGGCGGTCCGCAGTTCAAGCACAGCGAGGCGTTCTCCTTCCAGATCGCAACGGACGATCAGGCCGAAACCGACCGCCTGTGGAATGCGATCGTCGGTAACGGCGGCCAAGAAAGCGCGTGCGGATGGTGCAAGGACAAATGGGGGCTGTCGTGGCAGATCACGCCGCGCGCGCTTCTCGCGGCGATGTCCGATCCGGACCCTGCAGCGTCCAAGCGCGCATTCGAGGCGATGATGACGATGCGCAAGATCGACATTGCAGCGATCGAGGCGGCGCAGCGAGGGTAGGCGCCGTCCGCGAATAGATCGTGCTCCACGCTCCTCGGTCGGCATGCTCTGCGAGTATTCGCAACGGCTCGGGTCAATGCGATTGGCTGCATGCCTCGACCGCCTGCTCGGTGCCTCGGACCTGACTCAGGAAGACGAATGCGATCAGCGCGCATATCAGCGTGATGATCGTCAGCCCATCCAGTAGCCGTTCGAATGCCAGGTCGTAGCCGGCTCGCAGCGCGGCGGACGCAACGTCCGGAAGCAATGCGGCCGCGCCGTGGAGATCGCCCGCCGCAAGCTCCGCTGCGGCATGGGCGACGGTCCGGGGCGAGACTTGCGGTACGGCGGCACGCAGGGACGTCTGCGCGAGCGCCGCCAGTACCGCACTCACGACGGCCAGTGCGATGCCTTCGCCGGCAACGCGCGTGGTGCTGAAAATCCCCGTTGCCATGCCCGCGCGCGATTTCGGCACGACACTGACCGACAGGCCGTCCATGAGACCCCACGGCAGCCCCGTGCCGATTCCGATCATCAGCATCGGCACGATCAAGGCGGCGTCGGTGCGGTCCCGCCGCGCCGCGGGGAGCAGATAGCGCCCGCCGGGGGATATCGTCAGGCCGTTGCCGGTTATCGTGCCGGCCGACATCCAGCGCGTCAGCGCCGCCGCGGCGAGCGGGACGGCCAGCATCGGCACCGAGAGCGCCAGCATCAGCCAGCCCGCATGGACTTCCGAATGTCCGAGGATGCCGATGAAGCGCAATGGCAGGATCACGAGCAAGACGATGTAGCAGTAGCAGGTCGCAATCGGCAGGACTTGCACCCCGACGAAGCGCGGATACCGGAACAGCGTCAGATCGAGCATCGGCCGTGCGGCCCGAAGCTCGACGACGGCAAATGCGGCCGAAAACGCAACGCACGACGCGAGCAGCGCGATCACGGGCACCGATGTCCAGCCGAGCGAAGGCGCCTCGATCACGCCGCACGTCAAACAGGTCAGCGCCGCAGTGAACGTCGCCGTGCCGCCCCAGTCGAGCCGCCGGGCATGCGGATCGCGCGATTCGCGCATGCGCGGTACGCCGAACAGCAGTGAAAACAGGCATGCCAGCGCGCTCGCCGCAAAAATGGCGCGCCAGCCCGCGTGTTCGATCAGCCAGCCCGCAAGCACGGGCCCAAACGCCAAACCGATGCCGAACGTCGTGCCGAGCAGGCTGAACGCCCGGGTGCGGCTATGTCCGTCGAATTCCTGCGCCAATGCGGCGGTGCCGCCCGCCAGCGTGGCGGCAGCCGCCACGCCCACGAGCGCGCGCAGCGGATCGACCGCGACGATCGACGGCGCGAAGCCGAGCGCGAGCGAACTCAAAGCAAAACCTGCCGCGCCATACGCAAACAGACGCCTGCGGCCGAACCGGTCCGCGAGCGTTCCGGCCGCCATCAGCAGACTGCCGAAGGTCAGCATGAACGCGTTGGTGATCCAGTTCATCGCGGCCGGGCTGCCGCCGAGATCGCGGCCGATTGCCGGTGTCGCCACGGCGCCGCCGGAGAAGGTTAGCGGGAGCGCCAGGGCGGCCGCGCAGACGGCGGCCAGTACGCCGAGCCGTCTCAGATCGGAAGAGTGCGTAGCGTCCATCGTCGTTCCTTGCCGGTGTGAGCGACACACGATAATTCGGATTCAATCAAAGAAAAATGACCTGGCTTTCCTGAGATAGCCGAATATTATTCCGCAATGAATGCTATGGCCGAGGTCGAACCTGCATGGAAAACTTGAATGGCATCGTCGCCTTCGTCCGCACGGCCGAGGCGCTGAGTTTTGTCGCGGCGGCCCGGAGGCTAGGCATCTCGGCGTCGGCGGTCGGCAAGGCGATCGCAAAACTCGAGGGCTCGCTCGGCGTGAGGTTGTTTCATCGCACCACGCGCCGCGTGACGCTGACGGAGGAGGGACGCCATTTTTACGAGCGCTGCCGCCGTATTCTCGACGAGTTGCGCGAAGCCGAAGCCTTGATGTCGCGGGCCTCCCAGTTACCGCGCGGACGGTTGCGCGTGAGCTTGCCGGTGATCGGCTACCGCTTTTTGCTGCCGGTGCTTCCGGCATTCAGTGCCCGCTATCCGGACGTCGAACTCGATCTGGACTTCAACGACCGCATCGTCGATGTGGTCGCGGGCGGCTTCGACGCGGTGATCCGCAGCGGCGAACTGACCGATTCCAGCCTTTTGTCGCGGCGCCTGGGACCGTTTCGCTTCTTACTGTGCGCGTCTCCCGGCTATACGGCGCGCGCCGGGGTGCCGCGCACACTGAGCGAACTGTCCGACCACGGCTGCGTGCGTTACCGGTTTCCGACCACCGGCAAGCTACAGGCATGGACGCTCGCGGCGGACGGCAGCGAACCGCCCAATCTGCGCACGGCCATGACTTGCAACAACATGGAAGCGCTGCGCGGCGCAGTGGTGGAGGGCTTCGGGATAGGTTTCATGCCGGATTTTCTCGCGCGCGACGCGCTCGCATGCGGCGCGCTCGTCACGGTGCTGGACGATCATGCGATTGCGCCGGGACAGTTCTCCATTCTCTGGCCGTCGAGCCGTCAGCTGTCGCCGAAGCTGCGCGTGTTCGTCGATTTCATGTGCGCGCATCTGTTTCCCGAGTTCTAGGCGGGGAACTTCGGCATCGTCACGTTTCGCTCCAGAACCGCAGCAGGTTGTGATAGCAGCCGACCAGGCCGCGGCGCGCTTCCGCGTCCGCGCCGCTCGCGTTGAGCCGCTGGATCGCGTTGTCGAGGTCGAACAATAGCGCGCGCTGGGCGTCGGTGCGCACCAGGCTTTGGACCCAGAAGAAACAGGCGAGCCGCGTTCCGCGCGTGACGGGCGTGACGTGATGCACGCTGGTCGCGGGATAGAGCACCAGATCGCCGGCCTGGTGCTTCGCGGTATGCGTGCCGTAGGTGTCCTCGATCACGAGTTCGCCGCCGTCGTATTCGTCGGGCGGCGAGAGGAACAGCGTCGCGGAAACATCGGCGCGCAGCTTGATGCCGTTCGGCAGCACGCGCACGGCGCCATCGACGTGACTGCCGAAGGTCATGCCTTCGGCGTAGCGGTTGAAGAGCGGCGGGTAGACCTGGTTGGGGAGTGCCGCGCTGATGAAGCGCGGATGGCATTCGAGCGCGCCGAGCACCACGTCGCCGAGTTCGCGCGCGAGCGGCGAATGCTCGGCGATCTGCCGGTTGTGCTTGACGGGCGCGCCCGAGTAGCCGGCCGTCGCGCGGCCGTCCACCCAGGCGTCGCCGGCCCGGCCGAGCCGGGCGCGCAGCAACGCGAGCTGCGAGGCGTTCAGGACGTTGGGAATATGCAGCAGCATGGCGGTCAGAACCGGTAGTCGACGGTGGCGAGCAGCGTGCGGCCGATGCCGGGCACGGAGCGGCCGCCGTCGGACTGGATCAGCGTGTCGTAGTAGAACTTGTTGGTCAGGTTGAGCAGGTTCAACTGCGCATCCCACTGCTTCCGCCGGTACGCGATCATCGCATCCCAGCGCGTGTAGCCGCCGACTTGCACGTAGTTCGTATTGGCCGCGTAGCGCGACGACATGTAGCTCGGGCCGCCGCCGATTTCCCAATGCGGCGCGGGCTTGTAGGTGGTCCAGAACGTCAGCGTGTTGCGCGGCGTGTTGGCGGGCGTCTTGCCCCGCGTGCCGTCGGCGGCCTTGAGGATCTGGGCATCCATGTAGGTATAGGCGCCGTACACCTGCCATTGCGGCGTGATGACGCCGGTGACGGTGCCTTGATAGCCGCGCACGCGGATGTCGCCGGCCAGCGAATACTCGGTCGCCGAGACCTGCGTGCGCGCGTTGTCCTTCTCCTCCTGGAACAGCGCCGAGGTCACGGAGAGGTTGTCGCCGAGCAGGTCCCACTTGCCGCCGATTTCGTAGGACTTGGTGTGTTCGGGCGCGAGTGTTTGCGTGTTGTTGGTGACGGTCAGCGCCTCGAGCGACGGGTTGAACGACGTGCCGTACGAGACGTAGTACGACTGCGTGTCGGTCGGCTGATAGATCGCGCCGGCCCGCACGCTCGTGAACGTGTTGGTTTGATCGGCATAGCCGGGCGCGCTGACGGTGTTGCCGATATGCGCCTGGAAGCGGTCCCAGCGCACGCCGCCGATGACCTTCCAATGCTGGCCGAGCGAGACCGTGTCGTTCAGGTAGCCGGCCAGCGAGGTCGCGCCCGAGCTGGCATGATTGCCGGGCGTCTCGGCGATGTTGGCCGGCGTGGCGGTATAGGCGGGCGAGAGCAGCGAGACGATCGGCAGGCCCGCGCGCGTATAGGCTTGATTCGCATAGTTGTCGTAGCCGAGCGTGGCGCCCGCGAGCACGTCGTGATGCAGCGGGCCCTTATCGAACCGGTAACGGACCATCGTGTCGTTGTAGATCGAGCGGTTCTCGACCACGCGGTCGTGGCTGGCGAGCTGCACGTACAGGCTCGAGAGCGGCAGGGTCGTGTAATTGCCGTTGGCGAGCGCGGCGCTGCTCGGCAGCGGGCCGGTCAGCACCTTGCCCGCGGCGGTTTCTCGCGCGTCGGTGCGCGAATGCGAGAACTGGGTTTGATTCGAGAGCGTGAGGGCGTCGGAGAAGCGGTGTTCGACGCGCGCCGACAAGGTCTGCACGTCCTGGATCGTGCGGTCGTCGGTGAGGCCGTAGTACGTGTGCTTCGACGGCGCGAACGGGTGCCCGTCGATCGATTGCACGCCGTAGTCGGGCATGTCGTCGTTGTGCTGGATCAGCGCGGAGAGCGTGATCTCGGTCGGCGTGCCGATGCCCAGGCGCAGCGTCGGCGCGATGCCGTAGTCCTTGTTCTTCATCACGTCGCGGCTCGATCCCATCGATTGACCGAACGCGTTGACGCGCAGCGCCGCGGTATCCGACAACGGATGGTTCACGTCCACGGTGGTGCGGTAGCGGTCGTCGGTACCGAGCGTGGTCGAGACTTCCGCGGACGGCTTGAGGTTGGCCCGCTTCGAGACCTGGTTGATCACGCCGCCGGTCGAGCCTCGGCCGAACAGCATCGAGGACGGGCCGTACAGCACGTCGATCGATTCGAGGTCGAAGGTGTCGCGGTAGTACTGGTTGCGGTCGCGGAAACCGTCGAGGTAGATGTCGTTCTGCGCGGTGAAGCCGCGCAGGTTGATGTTGTTGCCGATTTGACCGCCTTCGGCGCCGCCGATCGTGATGCCGGGCGCGTTGCGCAGCGCGTCCTGGAACGAGGTGGCGCCCTGCGACTGCAGCAGCGCGCGCGTGATGACCGTGACCGACTGCGCGATATCGCGCTGCGCGGTCGGCACCTTCGCGCCGACCGAGGCGGTGGCTTTGCGGAAGCTGTCGGCCTGGGCCGTGCCGTTGACCTGGACCGGCGCAAGCGTGAGTATTTCGCGCTGCGTTTCGTGCGTGGCGCCGGTGGCGTCGGGCGCGCTGGAGGACGATGCCTGCGCGTACGCGAGCGACGCGGCCGGCATGGCGAAAACGAGCGCGAGCGCGCGGGACAACGGTGTTCTGGTCGGCATGAATATCCCCGAATGGTCTATGGCCGGATCATTCGGGATCGAGACGAAGCGATGACCGGCGCCTGGGTTGTTGCTGATTCCGATGGCGGCGTGCCCGGCAATCAATAATCTTAACGAGAAGCATTATTATTTATATTTACTGGTTGCCGCATAAATCCTTTCGATCCGCGGGGTTTTTGAGATGAATGGGCTGGCTCCGGCATCGGGGCGCGCGGCGAACCGTCGGGCGGCGAACTGCCGGGGCAGCAAACCTTCGGCTTACGGCGTGGGCAAATGCCGCTCGATCGCCGCCGCCAGCGTCGCGAATGCGGGCGCGATCGCATCGTTCGGCACGCACGCGTAGCCGAGCAGCAAGCCGGGGCGCGCGGCACTCGCGTGATGGTAATAGCGTGTGAGCGGCCGCACGACGACGCCCGCGTCGAATGCGCTTTGCGTGACGGCCGCGTCGTCGCAGCCGGGCGGCAGCCCGAGCACGAGATGCAGGCCGGCCTCGTCGCCCATCACGGGCAGCGTGTCGCCGAAGCGCGCGCGGATCGCATCGATCAGCAATTGGCGGCGCTCGCCGTACAGCGCGCGCATGCGCTTCACGTGCGACGTCAGATGGCCGTCCATGATGAATTCGGCGAGCACGGCCTGCTGCATCATTTGCCCCTCGCGATACAGCTCGGACAGCCCGGTGCGGAACGTGTCGACCAGATGTTCGGGCACGACCATGTAACCCATGCGCATGCCCGGAAACAGCATCTTGCCGAGGCTGCCGACGTAGATCACGCGGCCGCTGTCGTCGAGCCCCTGCAGCGACGCGAGCGGGCGGCTGCCGTAGCGGAACTCGCTGTCGTAGTCGTCCTCGATGATCCAGCAGCGGTGCTGCCGCGCGTATTCGAGCAGCATGCGGCGCCGCGCGAGGCTCATGACCGTGCCGAGCGGATACTGGTGCGACGGCGTGACGACGACGAGGCGCGGCGGGTGCTTGAGGTCGGCGCTGCTCGGATCGAGCCCTTCGGCGTCGATCGGGATCGGCGTCAGCGTCAGCCCGGACGCGCGCAGCACGCTGCGCACGCCCCAGTAGCACGGGTCCTCGACCCACGCGTTCTCGCCGATATCGACGAGCAGCCGCACCGCGAGATCGATCGACTGATGGATGCCGGTCGTGATCAGCACCTGGTCGGGCGTGCATTTGACCGAGCGCGCGATGCGCAGATAGTCGGACAGCGCGCGCCGCAGCGGCCGGTAGCCGCCGCCGGGCGCGTAGGTCAGCAGCTCGGGGTTCGCTTCCTTCCAAAGCCGGGCCTGCAGGCGGCTCCACGTGCGGCTCGGAAACTCCGACACGTCCGGCACGCCCGGCATGAACGCGCCCCACTGGCGCCGCGATACGCCCGCGCAATGCACGAGCTCGCGGCCGCGCGCGGACAGCTCGGCGCCGGCATCGGCGGCAGCGCCGCCGGCTCCGGCACCCATGCTTCCTCCGGC
>CAUPOD010000055.1:0-9516 GCA_963512745.1 uncultured Burkholderia sp.
GCTCACGTCCGGCTCGGGGCGAATCGCGGCGCGTCCGGCCTGCCACTCGGCATAAAGCTCGCGCGTGCGTGCCGCCTTGGCGGCCGGGTCGCTGTCGAGCAGCGCCGCGATCGCGGCCGCGCGCACGTCGATGGGCGCGCCTGCCGACGTTCGATCCGCCGGCGTCTCGGCTGCCCTGTCCTTGATCCCGCTCATTTCCACCCTGCTCGTGCTTTCCGCGATTACGCCATTACAATAGAACGTTCAGCCCCGGCGCGCGGCCGCCGTCCCGATCAACGCACATTTTACCGGGGCGCCCGACCCGCGATTCAACGAAGCCCAACGGAGCCCCTCGTGAGCCTCTACCGACTCGGCGACTACGCCCCCATCGTGCATGAAAGCGCGTTCGTCGCGGACAACGCGACGCTGATCGGCAAGGTCGTGCTCGAGGAAAACGCGAGCGTGTGGTTCAACGCCACGCTGCGCGGCGACAACGAGCCGATCACGATCGGCCCGGGCAGCAACGTCCAGGAAGGCACCGTGATGCACACGGACCCCGGCTGCCCGCTGACCGTGGCCGCCAACGTGACGATCGGCCATCAGGCGATGCTGCACGGCTGCACGATCGGCGAGGGTTCGTTGATCGGAATTCAGGCCGTGGTCTTGAATAGAGCGGTGATCGGCCGCAACTGTCTGGTCGGCGCCGGCGCCGTGGTCACCGAGGGCAAGATCTTCCCCGACAACTCGCTGATTCTCGGCGCGCCGGCCAAGGTGGTGCGCGAACTGAACCAAGAAGACATCGCGCGCCTCTATCTGAGCGCGCAAAGCTACATCGCGCGCCGCGCCCTATTCAAGGAGCAGCTGGTCCGCATCGGATGATGCCGGCCGCCGCCCCACCGCTTTATCGAGGGATATACAAGTGAGCGACCAACTACAGAAATTCATGTTCAACGCGGCGCCCGTGCGCGGCGAGATCGTCTCCCTGCGCGACACGTGGCAGGAAGTGCAGAAGCGCCGCCCCTACCCGGCCCCGGTGCGCACGCTGCTCGGCGAGATGATGGCCGCCTGCGCGCTGCTGTCCGCCAACCTGAAGTTCGACGGCACGCTCGTCATGCAGATCTTCGGCGACGGCCCGGTGCAGATGCTCGTCGTGCAGTGCGGCTCCGACCTCGCGATGCGCGCGACGGCCAAGTTCGCCGACGACCTGCCCGAGGACCTGCCGTTCGACAAGCTGATCAACGCGAGCGGCCACGGCCGCTGCGTGATCACGCTCGATCCGGCCAACAAGCAGCCGGGCCAGCAGCCGTATCAGGGCATCGTGCCGCTGAACGGCGAGTCGGGCCCGCTCGCGTCGATGACCGAGGTGCTCGAGCAGTACATGCGCCATTCGGAGCAGCTCGACACGCGCCTGTGGCTCGCGTCCGATGCGGACCGCGCCGTGGGCCTGCTGCTGCAGAAGCTGCCCGGCGACGGCGGCATCAAGCCGCGCGCCGAAGCGACCGACCTCGACACGTGGGAACGCGTGTGCACGCTGGCCAACACGCTGACGGGCAAGGAAATGCTCGAAATCGAGCCGCAGCAGATCTTCCGCCGCCTGTTCTGGCAGGAAAACGTCCAGCACTTCGATCCGGCGACGCCGCGCTTCCAATGCACGTGTTCGCGCGAGAAGGTCGGCAACATGCTGAAGATGCTCGGCAAGGAGGAAGTGGACGACGTGCTCGCCGAACGCGGCCACGTCGAGATCCATTGCGAGTACTGCAACCAGCGCTACGATTTCGATCCGATCGACGTCGCGCAGCTGTTCTCGCCGACGATCGTGGCGCCGTCCGACGACGAGCAGCGTCATTGATCGACTGAGCGGCGCGACCGCTGCGCGGCGCGCCGTAACCGGCGCGTAGCCGAAAAAAACAGGCCCCGTTCGGGGCCTGTTTGCTTTGCGGTGCGTAACCCAAGCGGGCTCGCGGCGCAATTCAGTGCGGTTGAGCGCCCTGCGCCTGCGCGGCGTGATGCTTGAGCTTTTTCTGCTGGACGATCGACACGGGGTTCGGCACCACGCGCACGGGCGTGGACGGCGCCGCGCCCTGCGCCATCAGCGACGGCTGACTGCCGGCCGCGCTGGCCTGCGCGGCCGCGTTCGGCGACACGAACTGCACGAACACCTCGCCGTCCTTGACCATGCCCATTTCGTAGCGCGCGCGCTCCTCGACGGCCGCGGTGCCGTCCTGCAAGTCCTGCACCTCGCCGGCGAGGCGGTCGTTGCGCGCCTTCTCGCCCGCATTCTTCTGCAACTGCGCCTGCAGCTGCTGGCGCAGATCGTGCACGCGCAACCAGCCGCCCCGGCCCCACCAGAGCGGATACTGAACCAGGACCAGCAACACAATCAGAACAACCGTAACAAGCCGCATGAACGAAACGCCGAAGGATGACACGCCGCACGAGCATACCCGAGCGGCGCGGCCGGTAACAGCGCCTTAACGCAAATTGTAGAACGCGGACTTGCCCGGGTAGCTCGCGACGTCGCCGAGATCTTCCTCGATGCGCAGCAGTTGGTTGTACTTCGAGATGCGGTCGCTGCGCGACAGCGAGCCCGTCTTGATCTGGCCGGCGTTCAGGCCGACTGCGATGTCGGCGATCGTCGAATCCTCGGTTTCGCCCGAGCGGTGCGAGATCACGGCCGTGTAACCGGCGCGCTTGGCCATTTCAATGGCGGCGAAGGTTTCCGTGAGCGTACCGATCTGGTTGATCTTGATCAGGATCGAATTGGCGATGCCGCGGTCGATGCCTTCCTTGAGGATCTTCGTGTTGGTCACGAACAGATCGTCGCCGACCAGTTGCACCTTCTTGCCCAGACGTTCCGTCAGCAGCTTCCAGCCTTCCCAGTCGCCCTCGTGCATGCCGTCCTCGATCGAGACGATCGGGAACTTGTCGGCGAGCGCCGCGAGGTAGTCGACGAACTCGGCCGAGGTCAGCTGCAGGCCTTCGCCGGCCAGGTGATACTTGCCGTCGTGGTAGAACTCCGACGCCGCGCAGTCGAGCGCGAGCAGCACGTCTTCGCCGGCGCGGTAGCCGGCCATTTCGATCGCTTGCAGGATCGTGGACAGGCATTCCTCGTTGCTGCCGAAGTTCGGCGCGAAGCCGCCTTCGTCGCCGACGGCCGTGCTCATGCCCTTGTCGGCCAGGATCTTCTTCAGCGCGTGGAAGATCTCGGCGCCGCAGCGCAGCGCTTCGCGGAAGGTCGGCTGGCCGACCGGCACGATCATGAATTCTTGAATGTCGAGGCTGTTGTTCGCGTGCGCGCCGCCGTTGACGATGTTCATCATCGGCACCGGCAGCTGCATCGAGCCCGAACCGCCGAAGTAGCGGTACAGCGGCAGGCCGGCCTCTTCGGCGGCGGCCTTCGCGACGGCCATCGACACGGCCAGCATCGCGTTCGCGCCGAGGCGCGACTTGTTCTCGGTGCCGTCGAGTTCGATCAGCGTCTTGTCCAGGAACGCTTGCTCGGCAGCGTCGAGGCCCATGATGGCTTCGGAGATTTCGGTGTTGATATGCTCGACCGCGGTCAACACGCCCTTGCCCTGGTAACGGCTCTTGTCGCCGTCGCGCAGTTCGATCGCTTCGCGCGAGCCGGTCGATGCGCCCGACGGTACCGCCGCGCGGCCCATCACGCCCGATTCGAGCAACACGTCGCATTCGACGGTCGGATTGCCGCGCGAGTCGAGAATCTCGCGGCCGATGATGTCTACGATTGCACTCATGGTTCCCTCAAGGAAATTACGAAAACTGCTTCGAGATTCAGTTGAAATCGTGCTCGAGGAACGGCGTGCTCTTGACGGCTCGGTCGAGCGTCACGAGCGTTTCGAGCAATGCGCCCATGCGATTGAGCGGCACGGCGTTGGGGCCGTCCGACTTCGCTTCGGCGGGATTCGGGTGCGTCTCCATGAACAGCCCCGCGACGCCCGTCGCGACCGCGGCGCGCGCGAGCACCGGCACGAATTCGCGCTGGCCGCCCGAACTCGTGCCCTGGCCGCCCGGCAGCTGCACCGAGTGGGTCGCGTCGAATACGACGGGCGCGCCCGTCTCGCGCATGATCGCGAGCGAGCGCATGTCCGACACGAGGTTGTTGTAGCCGAACGAGACGCCGCGTTCGCAGGCCATGAAGCGGTCTTCCGACAGACCGGCCTCACGCGCGGCGTCGCGCGCCTTGTCGATCACGTTCTTCATGTCGTGCGGCGCGAGGAACTGGCCCTTCTTGATGTTGACGGGCTTGCCCGACTGCGCGCACGCGCGGATGAAGTCGGTCTGGCGGCACAGGAAGGCCGGCGTCTGCAGCACGTCGACCACCGAGGCGACGGCCTCGATCTCGGACTCGGCATGCACATCGGTCAGGACCGGCAGGCCGAGCTGGCGCTTGACCTCGGACAGGATGCGCAGGCCTTCGTCCATGCCCAAGCCGCGGAACGACTTGCCGCTGCTGCGGTTGGCCTTGTCGTACGACGACTTGTAGATGAGCGGCACGCCGAGCTTCTCGCAGATTTCCTTGAGACGCCCTGCCGTGTCGATCGTCATCTGCTCCGATTCGACGACACACGTGCCGGCGATCAGAAAGAAGGGATGGTCGAGACCGACTTCGAAGCCGCACAGATTCATGCTTTCTCTCCAACACGCGCCAGGTTGTGCGCGCGCGCCGCTTCGACATAGGCCTTGAACAGCGGGTGGCCGTCGCGCGGCGTCGAGGTGAATTCGGGGTGGAACTGCACGCCGACGAACCACGGGTGCTCGCTGCGCGGCAGCTCCATCATTTCGGGCAGATCTTCGGTCGGCGTACGCGCGCTGATCACGAGACCCTTCGCTTCGAATTCCGGCACGAAGCGGTTGTTGACCTCGTAACGGTGGCGGTGGCGCTCGTTGACGGCCGGGCCGTAGATCTCCTCGGCCAGCGTGCCGGGTTTGATCGGGCAGCGCTGCGAGCCGAGGCGCATGGTGCCGCCGAGGTCCGAGCTTTCGTCGCGCTTCTCGATGTTGCCCGCCGCGTCCTGCCACTCGTCGATCAGCGCGACCACGCGGTACGGCGTGTTCGGATCGAACTCGGTGCTGTTGGCGCCCTTGAGGCCGCACACGTCGCGCGCGAACTCGATCACGGCCAGCTGCATGCCGAGGCAGATGCCGAGGTACGGCACCTTCGCTTCGCGTGCGTACTGGATCGCCTTCATCTTGCCTTCGGTACCGCGCCGGCCGAAGCCGCCCGGCACGAGGATCGCGTCGAGGTGCTTGAGGCAATCGACGCCTTCGGCTTCGATCTGCTCGGAATCGAGGTATTCGATGTTGACGCGCGTCGAGGTGCCGATCGACGCATGGCGCAGCGCTTCGATCAGCGACTTGTACGACTCCGTCAGATCGACGTACTTGCCGACCATGCCGATCGTGACTTCCGCGGACGGGTTCTCGAGCTTCTCGACCATGTCCGACCAGGCCGTCAGATCGGCCGGCTTCGGATCGAGCTTGAGCGCCTCGCAGACGATGTCGTCGAGGCCCTGGTCGTGCAGCATTTGCGGGATCTTGTAGATGCTGTCGGCGTCCCACACCGAAATCACGGCGTCTTCGGGGACGTTCGAGAACATCGAGATCTTGGCGCGCTCGTCGTCCGGAATCGGGCGGTCGGCGCGGCACAGCAGCACGTTCGGATAGATCCCGATTTCGCGCAGCTTCTGCACGCTGTGCTGCGTGGGCTTGGTCTTCAGCTCGCCGGCCGTGGCGATGAACGGCACCAGCGTCAGGTGCACGAAGCACGCGCTGTTGCGGCCGAGGCGCAGGCTCATCTGGCGCGCGGCTTCGAGGAACGGCAGCGACTCGATGTCGCCGACCGTGCCGCCGACTTCGACGATCGCTACGTCGGGCTCGCCGCACGTGGCGGAAGCCGCGCCGCGCTCGACGAACGCCTGGATCTCGTTCGTGATGTGCGGGATCACCTGCACGGTCTTGCCCAGATAGTCGCCGCGGCGTTCCTTGCGGATCACCGATTCGTAGATCTGGCCCGTGGTGAAGTTGTTGGCCTTGCGCATCTTCGTGCTGATGAAGCGCTCGTAATGGCCGAGGTCAAGATCTGTCTCCGCCCCATCTTCGGTCACGAACACTTCGCCGTGCTGAAACGGGCTCATCGTGCCGGGATCGACGTTGATGTAGGGATCGAGCTTGAGGAGGGTGACTTTGAGGCCGCGCGACTCGAGGATCGCGGCGAGGGAAGCGGCGGCAATACCCTTGCCGAGGGAAGATACTACGCCGCCGGTGACGAAAACATATTTGGTCATCGCTAGGTGCTCGCGGGAAAAACGGATTATAGCGTACCTGGCGGGTCAATTCGCAGGATAGATGCTGCGAAGATGCGACGTTTTCGTCGGAAGAAAGGCTGACCCCGGCGGCGACCAAGACTGCAAAAGCGTTTCCGAGGCTTACCTATTAGGGAACGGCTGGCCCGGTTCAAAACGGAAGAGTGATGATCGAACCCGCCGAACCGACGCATTGCCAGGGCGGACAGACCCTCGCCCACTTACCGTCCGGCTTGGTTACTGAGCGGTAGCCCGACAAGCGGTCCCACAACGTCATGGGCTCGTAGACCGCCAGGTTCCCGTCTGGCTGAAATGCGAAGTAGGCGCCGGAATTGCCCGCGGTGCCCGTCGACCAGACCGGCGCGCCGGCATCGTTGACCAGCGCGAAATTACCGGTGGGCTGCATGGCGGCGAACGTCACGCCGTTGCCCGCGGTCGCGCTGTTCCAGATTTGCGCGCCATCGCGGAACAGCACCAAATTTCCGTCGGCCTGGAGAATCAGAAAATATTGCCCGATCGAGTAACTGCTCCCGGCCGTCAGTCTGGCGGGAGGCAGGAGGATGCGAGCGACATGCGCCTCGGCGCGCGCCGGGTCGCTCGTATCGCTGCTCCAGACGGCCCGGTCCCAATAGAAAGCGAGATTCCCGTCGTCCTGGACGCTCAAATAAGCATTGAAATGCTTCGCATCGAGCGCCCAGACCGGCGTGTCGGCGCTGTTGAACAGCACGAGCTTCCCGTCGGGCTGCATGACCGCGCGCGTCACGCCCTTGCCCGCCGTGTTGGACGACCATAGCACCTGCCCGCCAACCGAGTAGAACTCCAGATTCCCGGTCGACGGCTGAAGCACCAGACAAAATTTGTCATTTGCCGAACAAATCTTTTGCTGAGGGAAAAGCGTAGCGCCCACCGGAAGAATGGCCGCGAAAGCAGACGACTGAAGCGCCGCTGACGCAGCGATAAGAATCAATAATTTCCTCATGGCCTCACCAAATTTTGATTACGGAACGGGGCAAGTTCGAAATCATAATTTAGGTTTCCGAATTTTTTGGTTCGAACGACCAATGAAAACGATGCGATTTTGTCGCAGCCTTTAAAGGCGGCTTTATGACGTTACCGTAGCGCGACCAGCACGCCACCACGCTAAGATACGAAATCAATCGACCGACTCACCGAAACGCCCGGCCATGACCAGTCTCCCGCTATTTTTAGCCTCCTCGATCGCGCTGACCGTGGCGCCGGGCCCCGACAACCTCCAGGTCGTCGCGCGCGGCATCAGCCAGGGGCGAAAGGCGGGGCTCGTCTCGGCGCTCGGTTTCACGAGCGGCCTGCTGTTCCACATCACCGTGGTCACGCTCGGCGCGGCTGCCCTGCTCGCCTCCCATCCGCTCGTGTTCAACGCCGTCAAACTGGTCGGCGCACTGTATCTGATTTATCTCGGCATCAAGGCCATTCTGGGCGGCGGCGCCCTGACCCTCGCGGCCGGGGAAACCGTGCCGCTGTACAAGGTGTTCTATCAAAGCGTGATCGGCAACGTGCTGAATCCCAAGGTCACGCTGTTCTTCATGATGTTCCTGCCGCAGTTCGTCAATGCGGACAACGGGCACGTGGCCATGCAGATGATGACGCTGGGCTTCGCGTTCATGGCGCAGGCGGTCGTGATCTTCTCGGTCTTCGGCTTGTTCGCGGGATTCTTCGGGGAGAAGCTCAGGCGCTGGCCCGCCGCGGGCAAATGGCTCGACCGCGGCGCGGGGGTGATTTTCATCGGCCTCGGGCTGCGCGTGGGCTTGCTCGTCTCGCGCTGAACCCCACGCCGCTTCTTTCACACGGCTTCTTTCTCCAACGCGCCGCGCAGCGTGGCGATCATGCGCTGAACCGCGCGCGCCGTTTCGATCGGGCGCTCCATCGGGAACAGGTGCGTGCCGTCGACCCATTCGATGCGGCCGTGCACGAGACGCCGCGTCGCGTCGAGGCCGATATGGCGCACCTCGCGCGACCGCGTGCCGGCCAGAAAGCCGATCGGCAGCGGCGCGCCGTGCGCGACGCGCGCGCCCAGCGTGCACGGCACCGTCTTGTAGATCCGGTATTCGATCTCGCGATCGAACGCGAGCGTGCGCTCGCCGCCCGGGCCGGTCTGCGGAATGCCGTAGTCGATGTAATCGGACAACATGCGTTCGTCCCAGCGCGCGAACGCGGGCTTGCGGTGGAAATGTTTCCACGCTTCCTCGCGGCTCGGCCAATGGGTCCGGCGCGCGCGCGTCACGGCGCCCTTCGAGAAGCGGTCGTCGAGGCCCGACCATTGCAGCATCTGCAGCGCGCTGCTGCGCCAGCCGCTGAGTACGGGCGAATCGAGCAGGACCACGCCCTTGACCAGTTGCGGCTGCTTGAGCGCCGCCATCAGCGACAAATAACCGCCGAGCGAATGCCCGACCAGCCAGACCGGCTGCTCGTAGCGGCGCTCGACGTCGTCGAGCAGCTGTTCGACCAGATGCGACCAATCGCGCGTGATGGGGTAATGGCCGCCATGCCCGATGCGCTCCACGTAACGCACGTCGAAGTCGTCGGCGAGTTCGGCGAACAGCGTCCGATAGGTCAATGCCGGGAAGCCGTTGGCATGAGAGAAATGCAGAATGTCCTTCAAACGGAAAAATCTCCGATTTCAATTGCGGGGGGCGTGCCGCTTTTCTTATTTGTCTCTATCTGTCGCGGGGCGGTCTGTCGGACCGTCATTGCGACTCGTGTTTTGACTTCTTTTATGCCTCAGTCCGTCCAGTACCGCCGGTGCGCCGCGCGCCAGCTTTCGGGCACCGGGGCCGCGCCAGGTTTCGCGGGCAGCGTCACGCGTACCGCGCCGTCGGTGTCCGTTCGCGCGAGCGCGATGCCGCGGGCAGCCGCACGCGCCCAGACCGACGGATGCGGATGGCCGAAGCGATTACGGTAGGCTACCTGAAATATCGCCAGATGCGGCGCAACGGAATCGAGCAATGCCTCGGTCGATGCCCTGCGGCTGCCCTGGCGCGGCATCAGCAGAATATCGGCGGCGGCGGCGGAGGCGCCGATATTCGTGCGCAATGCCTGCTCGGCCCGTGCGTCGAGATCGCCGGTCAGCAGCGCCGTGGCCCCGGGCGTGACCACGCGCAGTACGCACGACTGCGCGTCCGGCGGGCGCCGCTGCGCGTCCCGGACGCTCGGCTGAATATCCCGCCCGCCGGGCTGC
>CAUPOD010000056.1:0-9505 GCA_963512745.1 uncultured Burkholderia sp.
ATCTTGGCCCATGCTTCTGCCTCGGCCTTTGTATCGAAAGTCTTACTCTGTGGAGGGTAGCCGTGTCGTCGCACCTGTGCGCGCCACTGGTAGGGACCTCGTTTGGTGATAGTGGCCATCGGGGAATAAGGTCATCTTGAGTTCGATGTGCCAAAATTGTGCCATAAAAGCAGAAAACGCGGCAAAACTGTTGATTCTGCTTGGCCTGTTTTTACATTCGCAATGCGAAGGTCGGGAGTTCGATCCTCCTCCTCTCCACCACGAATCGCTTTAAAACACCGCACTACGTCTCGCGACGCAGTGCGGTGTTTTGCATTCGGGCGCGCCTTTTTGCGGCGCGCGTTGCATTCACCCCGGCTTCTCGATTTCCTCGCGCCGCGGAATCGATGGCTGTGCGCCGGCCCGCGTGACGGAAATCGCCGCTGCCCGTTGAGCGAGGCGGATTGCCGCGTCGAGCGGCTGCTGCGCGGCGAGTTGGGCCGCGAATACGCCGATAAACGTATCCCCGGCCCCGGTCGTATCGACCGCCTGTACTTCCGGTGCCGCGAAATGCGCGCCGTCGCCGGCCTCGCGCAACAGATAAGCGCCCTGAGAACCGAGCGTGACGATCACGGTGCGGGCGCCTGCGCGCTGCAACTCCATCGCCGCACGCCGCGCGCCGCTTTCGGATTCGACCGGCAGCCCGGCCAGAATCGCCGCTTCCACCTCGTTCGGCACCAGGTAATCGATGAGCGGCATCCATTCGGCGGGGAGGGGCCCGGTGGCCGGCGCGGGGTTCAGCACCGTGGTCTTGCCGAGGCGGCGCGCCAGCACGAGCGTCGCGTGCACCGCGTCCCACGGCGATTCGAGCTGGCATACCACCACGTCGGCCGCGCGCAGCGTCGCTTCGTGGCGCTGCACGCCGTCGGGCGTCAGCTCGCCGTTGCTGCCCGCGACGACGACGATCGTGTTCTGCCCTTCATCGGAAACCGTGATCAGCGCGATGCCGGTCGGCTGCGTTGCGCTGATCTCGATACCGGCGCAGTCGATGCCTTCCGCCTCGAGGTCGCGCAGCCGCTGGTCGCCGTTCGCGTCGCGGCCGATGCAGCCGACCATCGCGACCTGCGCGCCGATGCGTGCCGCCGCGACCGCCTGGTTCGCGCCCTTGCCGCCCGCGACTTGCGAGAACTCATGGCCGCCGATGGTCTCGCCCGGCCGCGGCAGATGCGGCGCGCGCGCGACCAGATCGGTGTTGATGCTGCCGACGACCGCGACCCGGCCCGCTTTTGCTGGTTTAGACACGCTGTGTCTCCTCTGGTCCGAAGCGGTAGTCATGCTTTACGCGGCCCGGCGCCGGCTTCGGTAGGTATCGAGCACAACGGCGATCACGATCACCGCGCCCGTGATGATGCGTTTGGTCGGCTCGGTCGCGCCGATCTGCGCGAGGCCGGCGGCCAACACGGAGATAATCAGCACGCCGAAGAACGTGCTCGTGACGGACCCTCGGCCGCCCATCAGACTGGTGCCGCCGATTACGACCGCGGCAATCACCTGCAGTTCGATGCCTTCGCCGGCATTCGGATCGGCCGCCTCGAGGCGCGAAATCTGGAACAGGGCGGCCATGCCGGATAGCAGTCCCATCAGTGCGAACACCGCGATTTTGTAGGGCCGCGTATTGACGCCCGCGAGCCGCACCGCTTCCTCGTTGGTGCCGATGCCGATCAGGTAGCGGCCGAACACGGTGCGTGTCAGCACCCACTGCGCGACGATCATTACCGCGATGGCGATCAGGAACGCGGGCGAGATGCCGAACGCGATCGGGTTCGACAGAAAATCGAGCGAATCGCCGATATACGCGGTGCGCGAGTTCGTCAGCTGATACGCGACGCCGCGCGCCGCTTCGAGCACGCCGAGCGACACGATGAACGACGGGATCCGCCACGCGACCGTGATCGCGCCGGTGAGGCAGCCCGTCAGCATCGCGCCACCCATGCCCAGCAGCGCGCACGGGATTGCCGGCCAGTGCCATTGCAGCGCGGCGACGCTCGTCAGCGCGGCGCCGAGCGCGAGCACCGAGCCGACCGATAAATCGATCCCGGCGATGATCAGCACGAAGGTCATGCCGACCGACATCACGACCAGATCGGGGATCTGATTCGCGATCGTGCTGAACGTGTCGTAGGTGAGGAAGTGCGAACTCAGCAGCGAGAACAGCACGATCATGCCCGCCAGCGCGCCGATCAGGCCGAGGTAGTTCGAGAGCGCGCTGCGCGCGCGCGCCGACTTTGCCTGCTCGGGCGGTTCCTTCTGCTCGGTCGGCAGGCTGCTTTGTGCTGTCATGCGTCGATGCTCCGTCTGATTCGTATTGCCCGCGGCCTCGCCTTACGCGGCGGGCGCGTCCGTTTTCGTATTGGATTGGTTGCCGTTGTAGCCGGCGAAGGCGGCGGCGAGCAGCCCGTCCTGAGTCCAGCCGCCGCGCGCGAAGATGCCGGTCATCCGGCCCGCCGACATTACGCCGATCCGGTCGCAAATCGCCATCAGCTCGCGCAGGTCGCTCGACACGACCACGAGCGCGCGCCCCTCGCGCGCGAGCGCGCCGAGCAGCGTATAGATATCGAAGCGCGCGCCGACGTCGATGCCGCGCGTCGGTTCGTCGAACAGCAACACCGTGCAGTCGCGCGCGAGCCAGCGGCCGATCACGACCTTCTGCTGGTTGCCGCCCGACAGCTGCGCGACTTCCTGCGCCGGGCCCGAGGTGCGGATCCGCATCGCGTCGATCATCTTGCGCGCGAGCGTCGCTTCGCGGCCGTTGTCGATCACGCCGCGCGCCGACACCGCGCGCAGGTTGCCGAGCGACAGATTCGCCGCGATCGGCTGCGGCAGCAGCAGCCCCTCGCCCTTGCGATCCTCGGTAATGAGCGCGATGCCGTGCTTTACCGCGTCGACGGGAGAATGCAGCCGGACCGGCGCGAGCGGCGCGCCGCGCTGCGCGAGCGACACGGTGCCCGCATCCGCGTGATCCGCGCCGAAGATCAATCGCAGCAGCTCGGTGCGGCCCGCGCCGATCAGCCCGCTGATGCCGAAAATCTCGCCGGCCTTGACCTCGAACGACACATCGCGCACCGCGTGGCCGCGCGTCATGTGTTCGACCTTCAGCGCGACGCCGCCGATGCGCCGCTCGCCGAGATCGACTTCTTCGCCGACGTCGCGTCCCACCATCAGCGTGACGAGACGCTCGCTGGTGAGGTCGCACATCGCGCCGACATGCACGAGCCGCCCGTCGCGCAGCACCGCCGCGCGTTCCGCGATACGCCGCAGTTCCTCGAGCCGGTGCGAGATATAGATCATTGCGACGCCGCGTGCCTTCAGCCGCGCGATCTGCGCGAACAGCAGATCGACTTCGCGAGCGGTCAGCATCGCAGTCGGCTCGTCGAGGATCAGGATCCGGCAGTCGCCGATCAGGTTGCGCGCGATCTCGACCATCTGCTGGTGCCCGATGCCGAGTTCGCCGACCGGCGTGTCGGGGTCCATCGCGTCGAGACCGACCTGGGCCATCGCGCGGCGCGCGTCGTCGCGCAGTTTCGCGCGGTCGATGCGGCCCGGCAGCCCGCGGCGCGGGAGGTGGTTCAGGAACAGGTTCTCGGCGATCGTCAGCGTCGGCAGCAGGTTCAGCTCCTGCATCACCATGCGCACGCCGAGCGCCTCGGCGGCGGAGCGGCTAGCGGGCGCGTAGGGCTGGCCGCCCAGCGTCATCGAGCCGTCGGTCGCCGTCGCGAGACCGCCGATGATCTTCGACAGCGTGCTCTTGCCGGCGCCGTTCTCGCCCGTCAGCGCCAGCACTTCGCCCGCGTGCAGCTGCAGCGAGACGTCGGCGAGCACCGGCGCGGCATAGGTCTTGCCGACACCCCGTACGGTCAGTACGGGGTCCGGCTGTTGGAGCGCAGCGTCAGGCGGTGTCGCGTCGCTGGAAAACTGGAGTGAACTGGACATCGCCTGGCGGCACCTTCATGCGGAGACGTTACTTCGTGACGAGATCGACCGGCGTTTCGACGACACCGGCCAGATCTGCTTGCTTCTTATGTTCGGACAGCGCCTTCAGGGCCGTATCGATGCCGAACACCGCTTGCTTGGCGGCGTATTGATTCGCCGTGGCGAGCACCCGGCCGTCCGCGAGCATCGGCTTGATCGCATCGATGTCGTCGTAGCCGACCACGTACACCTTGCCGGTCTTGCCCGCCGCGCGCACCGCCGACACCGCGCCGATCGCCATGTTGTCGTTGCCGCACAGAAGCGCCTTGATGTTCGGGTACTCGTTGAGCATCGCCGAGGCCACTGCATTACCCTTGTCGATTTCCCATTCGCCCGACTGCACCGAGTCGATCTTCGCGCCGACCTTCTGCATCGAGGCCTTGAAGCCGGCCGTGCGCTGTTGCGCGTTGGTCGTGGTCGATACGCCTTCGACGATGCCGACTTCATCCCCTGCCTTCAGCTTCCGCGCCAGGTAGTCGCCCACCTTCTCCGCGCCTTTCGCATTGTCGGGTCCCACGAACGGCACGTTCAGGTTCTTCGACTTCAGCACGTCCGGATCGAGGCGGTTGTCGATGTTGACGACGATGATGCCCGCGTCCACGGCCTTCTTGACCACCGGCACGAGCGCCTTCGAATCGGCCGGCGCCAGCACGATCGCATCCGCCTTCGAGACGATCATCTGCTCGACGATCTGGATCTGCGCGGCCGTGTCCGTCTCGTTCTTGATGCCGTTGGTCACCAGGGAGAACTTCCCGGGGTTGTGCGCTTGATAGTCCTTCGCGCCGGTCTCCATCGTCAGGAAGAATTCGTTCGCCAGCGATTTCATCACCAGCGCGACTTTCGGCTTGTGAGGCGTTTGAGCCATGACCGACGTCATGGGGAGGGCCGAGCAGGCGAGGAGCGTTGCAGTTGCCACGATGACGCGGCGGCGTGAGGCTTTGAATGGTCGAATCATGAATGTCTCCGTGTCGCCCGTCCGTTGGTGTACCAGAGGTAGCCGGCGAGTCGTTTGATGAGTTCGGGTTGCGGGCCTCGATTGCACGCCGATGCTGCCCGGAAAAGCTTGCGGCGGCAACGGCGCGGGCCCGACCCGGATTGAATGCTATCGCCGCGAACCGCGTTATGCTATGTCATATTTCGAAACTCCCCGTTACAAAAATGGAACATCTCGACTGGGATGACCTGCGGCTGCTGGTTGCGCTCGCGCGCGGCGGCACGATGCGCGCGGCCGCCGCGGCTTGCGATCTGAGTCCGCCGACGTTGTCGCGCCGCCTCACCGAATTAGAGCGGCGGCTCGGCGAACCGTTGATCGACCGCGTGCCGTCAGGGTGTACCCCTACCGCGTTCGGCACGAAGGTGCTCGCGTGGGCCGAGCAGATGGAGGTTCTCGCGCACCGTATCGGGCGGGCCGCGGACGAGGCCGGGCACGGCGGCCCGCGCGGCACGGTGCGGATCAACGCATCCGAGTGGCCGTCGTACGTGTTGCTGAAGCTGCTCGGCTCGTTTCAGGGACGACTGCCGGGCCTGGCGATCGAGGTCCTGACTTCACGCCGGCCATACAGCTTGGCGAGACGCGAGGCCGACATCGCGCTGTGGCCCGAATGCCCGGATGAAGGCGATCTTTACGTGCGGCGCATCGGGCGCATCCGCTTCGGTCTCTACGCGTCGCGCGATTACTACCTGCGGCACAAGCAGGCGATCGCGAATCGGGAGTGGGGCAAGCTCTCGTTCGTCGGGCTCGACGACCGGCAAGCCGAGCATCCGGCCACGCAATGGCTGAAGAACCTGCCCGGTGCCCCGGCGCCGGCGCTGCGCAGCAGCTACGGAATCGGCGTGCTCGACGGCGTGCTGGGCGGCTCCGGGCTCGGCGTGCTCGCACAGCTGGCGGGCAACACGACGAGCGATCTCGTCTGCGTCGAGAAGCACATCAAGCCGCTCGACGAGGACGTATGGCTCGTACAGCATCCGGCGCTGCGCGACAGCGAACGGATGCGCACGGTAGCCGACCTGCTCGTCGAAATCTTTCGCTAGGGGCGGATTCCGGTATCGTGCGGTTCCGCCCCGCCGTGCATTAGCGTGCATCCGCGCTTTTCCCGGGTTACGGGCGCCCCGCGCACTGGATTACACTTAAGAATCCTGGCTCAAAGGTTGCCATCCATCTACATGGCACATCTGTTTTTTGCCGCTGCGATCCAGCGGCATATCCCCGTTCCGGAACGCGACGTCGCCGCACGCTCGGTCGACGAAGCGCTGGCCGCCGCGTTCGCGGACGAACCGCGCTTGCGCGGCTACATCCTCGACGACCAAGGCGCGCTGCGCCGTCATCTTTCCGTGTTCGTCGACGGCAATCCGCTGCGCGACCGGCGCCGTCTTTCGGACCCGGTCGACGCCCATAGCCGTATCTACGTCGTGCAAGCGCTGTCGGGCGGTTGACGCCGGCGGTCGGGCACATCGGAGACACATAGTGAACGACAACCGCTTGATCGTGGGGACCCGCAAGGGACTGTTCGTGTTCGAAGCCGACGCTGCGGCCCCCGGCCGGTGGCGCCAGACTGCGCTCCATTTCATCGGCGAACCGGTCAGCTCCGCGCTCTTCGATCCGCGCGACGGCACGCTTTATGCGGCACTCAATCTCGGTCATTTCGGCGTGAAATTGCATCGTCTGCGCGCCGGCGCGCAGGAATGGGAACCGTGTACGACGCCCATTTATCCGCCGCAGCCGGACGCCGAGCCGGCGGTCGAGCGTGCCGCCGCGGCCGACGATACGGCCAGGCTCGACGCATCCGACGGCACGAACGCCCCCGCCGATTACGGCACGCAGGAAAGTGCGACGCCCGGGAGCGAGCCGGGCTGGTCGCTCGAACAGATCTGGACGCTCGAACCGGGCGGACCGGGCGAGCCCGGCACGCTGTGGGCCGGGACGATCCCGGGCGGCTTGTTCCGTTCGGACGACGGCGGCGAAAGCTGGACGCTGAATCGCGCGCTGTGGGACAGCCCCGACCGCCGCGAGTGGAGCGGCGGCGGGTACGACCACGCGGGCATTCACTCGGTGATCGTCGATCCGCGCGACAGCCGGCACGTGACGATCGGCATTTCGTCGGGCGGCGTCTGGCAAACGGCAGACGGCGGCGCCACGTGGCGCGCGACGACGCAAGGCATGCACGCCGACTACATGCCGCCGGAACGCAGCGACGAGCCGAACGCCCAGGACCCGCATCGCGTCGCGCAATGCGCGGCGGCGCCGGACGTGCTCTGGACGCAGCATCACTGCGCGATTTTCCGGTCGGCCGACGGCGGCGAGCATTGGTCGCGCGTCGAGGCCCAGCCGTCGAACTTCGGCTTCGCCGTGGCCGCCCATCCGCGCGACCCGGATACCGCGTGGTTCGTGCCCGCCACCAAGGACGCCTGCCGCATTCCCGTGGACGGGCACTTCGTCGTGACGCGCACGCGCGACGGCGGCCGCACGTTCGAGCGTTTCTCCGCTGGCTTGCCGCCCGCGCCTGCGTACGATCTGGTGTATCGGCACGGCCTCGCCGTCGATGCGACCGGCGCGCTGCTCGCGATGGGCTCGACGACGGGCGGCCTATGGACGTCCGACGACGCGGGCGAACACTGGCACGAAGTCTCCGCGCATCTGCCGCCGGTTTATCACGTGAGCTTCGGCTGAATCCGGGACTGCCGATCTGCCCGCCGCCAAGCACGCGCGGCGGCATTGTTCCCGCTGCGGTCCGGCTCGATCGATTGGAACGCTGTATGATCGGATGCGCTCGCGCGGACCGGGGCGAGCGGTTGTGCAACGGCTCGTCACGGCGCGTGGCATGTCAACGAAAATATAAGGATAGCTAACTTAATGTCACAGGATCGCTGCATGAAACTTTACTTCGCGCCGCATGCGTGCTCGCTCGCACCGCACATCGTTCTGCGCGAACTCGGCTTGCCGTTCGAACTGGTCCGCGTCAACAACAAGACCAAGCGCACGTCGGAGGGTGGGGATTTTCTCGAGGTGAATCCGAAGGGCTATGTCGCCGCGCTGGCGCTCGACAACGGAGCCGTGCTCACCGAAGGGCCCGCGATCTTGCAGTATCTCGCCGATCTGAAGCCGGCCGCCGCGCTCGCACCGCCCAACGGCAGCTGGGAGCGCGTGCGACTCCAGGAGATGCTCAACTTCATCACCGCCGAAATCCATGCCGGCTGCAGTCCGTTGTTCAGCGCGGACCTATCCGCGGACGTGAAGGACCGCTTCAAGGAGAAGCTGTATAAGCGGCTCGATTACCTCGACGGGCTGCTCGCGCGCGACGACTATCTGTTGGGGACGTTCGGCGTTGCGGACGCCTATTTGTATACGGTTCTTTCATGGCTGCCGCATTTTTCGATCGACATCGAACGCTGGCCGGCCCTCGGCCGTTTCATGGACCGCATCGGCGCGCGTGAAGCGGTGAAGGCCGCGCTTGCCGCCGAGGCGGCGGCGCCCAGCGTCTAACGGCGCATAAGCGCTCGGGAAGGGCGGCTCGCGCCCTTCCATTTGCACCGTCCTTCTGCCCGACCACTGTTCCGCGGGACACGTTTTCCGCGCGTCTCTCCCCCCTTTCTTCTTACCTCTCGTTTCGCCGGCATTCGTGCCGCCGGAGCGCTTCCTGTTTGCAAATCGCGAGGCCGGTCGGGCGCACGCATTCCGCATTCGATTGCCCTACCGATTATTTCATTCGATCGGCTATTTTCGGGAAAACCATTAAGAATATTTTTCCTTATTGGCATTGTGAGGAAGAAATTAATTCCGAATATGAGTTGGAGCGCCTGGTATCGGTAATTTGCGTGGGAGTCGAGTGAGAATAAGAAAATAGTTCGATGAAGAATTTATTATGCTTTTTATGTGAATTTAAAGTGATCGTTTGAATTCTATTGGCACCGTGCGACGCTTATTTGACAGGGGTTTTCGGGCGGCCATGTACCCGGAACACGTTACATTGTGTGTATAAACGTTACGTTACGTATCGGCCGGAACATAGGTGGTGGTCTTTTAATTGATGTGGTTAGGAATGTCGATTTATTAATGGAATCAAATGCCGGCCAATTGTTGCGAAGCGGAAATCGAGTAAAAGAGCGCGAATAAACGACGTGGCACGAATTGTGCGAATCCCCCCCCTGCCTGATCAACGTAGTGCTAACAACGACGAGGTCATAATGGGAAAGAATTTCAAACCTACGGGTGCGGCGCTGGCGGTAGCGACAGCCTTTAACGTGCTGGCTACCGTTTCGGCAGCAGCTGCTCCGTTGAGCACGCTGCCGGTGAATGTATCCGTGCAAAACTCGCCGCCCAATACCTACGGCGCGACCGTGACGGTGCCGGGGCAGGCGGTGTTGGGCGTCGGTACGGTGGGCGGTGCCGTCTCGGGGCACGTAAGCGCGCCCGTGCTCGGCAATCTCCAGAATTCCCTCAATCAAGGTGCCGGCGCGCTGGGGGCGGCCGCCGGTGCGCTGAGCGGCGCGGGTTCGAATC
>CAUPOD010000057.1:0-9453 GCA_963512745.1 uncultured Burkholderia sp.
GCGCGTCAGGGCCTCCGAACTCGGCGGCAGCGCCGCGTCGCTATACAACAGGTAGCCGGCGAGGCGCTGGAACAAGCTGGCCTCTTCGGGACTCAAGCCGTTGTGATGCAATTGCATCTGCGCCTGGGTCCAGGCGAGCATCGATGCCCGCGCGAACGACGCCGTGTCGCGATGCTTGTCCGCGAGATCGAGCACCTGCTCGCGCGAGTCGGCGACCATGGTCCAGAATGCGACGCGGGCGGTTTCGCCGGGCTTGATCCGCATGCGCTGACGCAGCACGAACGCGGCGTCGAGCACCGTGCCGGCCGAATTGCCGAGCGCGCGGTCGGTCACGAGCGCGAGCGGCGCGCGCAGACTATGTCCGCGCCCCAGAAAGCGGGCCCGGTCGGTCTCGATTTCGGGCGCGCCGGCGACGTCGCCCACGGCCGACGCGAGATGCGCGGCCCAGACTTCGGGCTCGTTGACCTCGCGGCGGCGGCGCGTCGCCAGTATGGTCTGGGTGTCGGCCAGGTACTCCGTCTCGACGAATAGCTTCGCGAATGCCGGATGCGCGTGATCGGCCGCCGGCGGCGCCAATACGATCTCCGCGTACGACGTGAACTCGACGATCCGCTCGTGCGTGCCGCCGTTGGTCACCGACACGCGCCGCACTTCCGCATCGTCTTCGGGCGATACCATCACGTCGAGCGAGGTCGTCAGCGTGCCGTCCCAGCGCACGAACTCCGCGCGGTCCTCCATGAAATTCACTTCATAGCTGTCCGGCAGCTTGCCGGCGGGTTGCCAGGTGGCGGACCAGAATTCGCCGCTTTCGACATCGCGCAGGTACAGATAGCTGCCCCAGTCGTCGCAGGTGACATCCTCGCGCCAACGGGTCACGGCGAGCGCGTCGCGCTGGCTGTATCCGGAGCCGGCCGCCGTGAGCATCACGGCATAGCGGCCGTTCGACAGCAGATGCGTCGCGGGCGCCGCATCGTTCGCCGAGAACAGGCGCCGCGCCACGGGCGGACCGCTGCCGCGCAGCGGGCGCACGGCGCGATCTTCGTCGACACGCAGATGCGCGACCGCAACCCGGCCCGGCATACGTTCCTGCAGCAGCAGTTCCGTGGCCTGGACCGCCGGCTCGGCATGGAAAAAATCGCGTATGCGCCCGGCCAGCAGCGCGTCGGCCAGCGCGACGATCGACATGCCCTGGTGATGGGCCATGAACGCACGAATCACTGCCACCGGCTGCCCTTCCGGCACCCGCGCCGGCGTGTAATCGAGCGCTTCGTAGAATCCGAACCGGCCGCACGCGCCCGCCGCGGCGAGATGCTCGAAGTTGCGCGCGGCCGCGGCCGGCGCCACCATGGCCGCCAGCGCCGTCGCGTAAGGCGCGATCACGGCGCTGTGGCCGAGGCCGCGCTTGAGGCCGAGATCGGGTACCCCAAAGCTCGAATATTGATAGGTGAACTCCAGGTCGCGAGCGTTATAGGCCGATTCGGAAATTCCCCACGGCAAGCCGAGCGCCGCACCGTAGCCGATCTGCCTGCGCACCACGAGGCCGTTGGTGCGCGCGATCAGGCTGTCCGCGGGCGCGCGCATCACGAGCGACGGCATCAGGTATTCGAACATCGAGCCTGACCACGAGACCAGCGCGGCACCGCCCGCTTCCGGCACCGCCAGGCGCCCCAGCCGGAACCAATGGCGCGCGGGCACGTCGCCCTTGGCGATCGCGACGAAGCTGGCCAGCCGCGCTTCCGATGCCAGCAAGTCATAGCTGCTCGGATCGAGCCGGCCGTCCGCGACCGCATAGCCGATCGATAGTAGGCTGCGCACCGGATCCAACAGGAAGCCGAACTCCATGGCGTTGGCCATCCGCAACGCCGTCTCGGCCAGTGCGTCGAGACGCGCGCGGAGCGCGGGCAGCGCCGATATATCGGTTTGCGCGGCGCGATCGCGAACATGGCTATGGGCTGCGTCCTCGAGCGCATCGGCCCAGAACAGCGCATCCTCGCCCGTGTCGTCCGGATCGGAGATGTCGTGAACCACGGCGCGCGCAATGGCGGCCAACGTTTCGACGCGCTGCGTAATCGAGCGCCATGCGTCGTCTGGAACGGCACCCGGAGCGGCGTGCGCCTCTTCCGCCTCGAGCGCCGCTCGCAACGCACCCACGGCTTGCTCGAATTGACCGCGCAAGCCGTTGTGCGGATACGGCGCCACGCGCGCGCCGACGGTTTCGCACAGCAGCGCCAGGCTATCGAGTATCCCCGCCGGCGCGGATGCGTCCGGCCCCGCGGGCTGCAACGCCCAGACCCGGCACGCATTGCCGAACGCGATCAAATGGCCGGCCAGGTTGCCGCTGTCGACCGACGAAACGTATTTAGGCTCGAGCGGACGCAAGTCCTGGGTGTCGTACCAATTGTAGAAATGACCGCGATAGCATGGCAGGCGCCGCAGCGTGTCGAAGGTGCCCTCGAGCCGCTCGACGGCGTCCAGCGTGCCGATCCAGCCGAACTCGCGCGCGCTGACCGTCGCCAGCAGATACAGCCCGATATTGGTCGGCGACGTGCGGTGCGCGACAACCGGGCGCGGATCTTCCTGGAAATTGTCGGGCGGCAGCATCTGGTCGGCCGCCGTGACGAAGGTTTCGAAATAGCGCCAAGTGCGGCGCGCATACTCGCGCAGCCGCTGGGTGTCGGCCTCGGAAACGGCCAGCTCGCCGGCCGGCTGCGGCGCGGCACTGGCCCGGAACGCGACCGCGGGCGACACGAGCCAGGCGAGCACGAACGGCGCGCCGGCCCAGATCCCGTGATGCCCGGTGCGCCATCCGGCCCACGCGCTCGCCGCGGTACCCAGCAACGCCAGCACAACGCCGCCGCGCATGCGCGCGAAGGTCGCGCGGTACGTCAAGCGCTTGCCGGCGCCGGCCTCGGCGGCGGTCGTCCATTCGAGCAGATGCCGGTGGCTGATCAGCACGCGGAATAGCGTGCGCGTAATCGCATCGCCCATCGAATAAGCGTGCTGCGCGAGAAACACGAGCGTCAATCCGGCGCGCGCCAACGCCAGTTGCAGGTCGGCCAGCCAGACGAGCAACAAGCTGCGGGCCGTCATCTTCACGTGCGAGCGGTGCCAGCGCGGCGCCAGCGCGCCCAGCGCCGGCAGCAGTACCGGCACCGCGACGGTCGCCACGACGAAGCCGCTCCAGAGCAGCGCGGCCGGCAGCGGCAAGGTCCAGCCGGCCAGCAGCGCCGCAAACGCGGCGGGCGCCGTGAGCGTGCGGCGCAGATTGTCGAGCATCTTCCAGCGGGCCGTGGCGCCCGGCATCAAATCGGCCCGGCGCCGCATCGACACCAGCCACGGCAGCAGTTGCCAGTCGCCGCGCGCCCAGCGATGCTGACGCGCCATGGCGACGTCGCAGCGGGCCGGAAACGCTTCGACCACCTCGATATCGGAGGCGAGGCCCGCGCGCGCGAAAATGCCCTCGAACAAATCGTGGCTGAGCATCGTGTTGTCGGGCACGCGGCCGGCCAGCGCGAGTTCGAACGCATCGACGTCGTAGATGCCCTTGCCCGCGTATGAACCTTCGTCGAACAGATCCTGATAGACGTCCGAGCTGGCGGCCACATAAGGATCGATCCCGCCCGGGCTCGAGGTCACGCGTTGAAACAGCGAACCTTCCGCGCCGATCGGCGACGACGGCGTGACGCGCGGCTGCAGCACACCGTAACCCTGGACCACGCGCCGGCTGCGCGAATCGAATTCCGGATGATTCAGCGGATGCGCCATCTTGCCGATCAAGCGACGCACGGTATCGCGCGGCAAACGCGTATCGGCGTCGAGCGTCACCACGTAGCGGACTTGCGCCGGCACTGTGGGCGGCTGGCCGTCCACGGCAATGAACGAAGTATCCGGCGCGCCGCGCAGCAGCCGATTCAGCTCATGCAATTTGCCGCGCTTGCGTTCCCAGCCCATCCACCGCCACTCCTCGGCATTCCAGGTGCGCCGCCGATGCAGCAGCAGGAAACGCGCACTCGCGGCCGTGGCCGGATAGCGCGCATTCAGTCGCGCAATCCCCGCGGCCGCGGCCGTGAGCAATGCCGCATCCCCGTCGGCTTCGGCGCTCGGCGCATCGGCCCAGTCGGACAGCAGCACGTAGTACAACTCCCCCCCGCCGCTCGCCAGGTAATGGATTTCCAGCCGTTCGATCTGCTCGTTTACGGCCGCCGCCGTGGTCAGCAAGGTCGGCACCGCCACCACGGTGCGTAGGGCGGCCGGCACGCCGTCGCGCAGCGCGAGGCCCGGCAGCACGCGCGCGCCTACGTCGCGCATCACGCCGCGATTGACGATCGCCACCGCCACGTCCAGCGCGGGCAGCCACCCGGCCAGCGCGAGCCAGAGCCATGCGCCGGTGGGCGTCGAGCCGTTCAGCAGCGCCAGCATGCCGGCGAGCAGCAAGCCGGCGCACAGCAGAATGCGGCCGAGGTAACCGCTCAGTCCGATCTGGCGCGTGTAGCGGCTCAACCAGACAGCCATCGGGGGCCGATACGCGATGGCCGATTCGAGCGCACGGCGCCCTGCCCCCACCAGGTAATAGCCCGGGACTGCGGCACGCCGGGGCAGCGCGGCGTCCGCCGTGCGCAGCGCCGCGTCGCCGCGGGCCGCGGTTTGCGCGGCATCGACGGCCCAGTAAGCGATGTCGGTCTCGCTCATCGACGAGCCGCGCGCGAGTGCCTCGATCGCGCCGCGATAGAGATTGCGCGTCGCAAAATCCATTTCGATGAAGCCGGGATGAAGACGCAGGATCTCGTCGACGGGACTGATCCGCTCGAACAGCTCGCTCCAGTCCACGTCAGAAATCAGGCGCATGCTCGTGATCACGTTGCGCACCGTGAGGCTGGCGGCGCCCTGCCGCTGATGGACGGCGGTGACGATCCGGTCCACCGTGGTGTGCTGGGCGGCGAGGCGCGCGCGCAGCCACGTCACGGCGGGCATGACCACCGGGTCTTGATCGTGCAGCCGTTGAATCAACTGGACCGCGAACGTGTCGGGCAGCATCGCGCTGCCGTAGCGCGCGACCAGCACGTCGACCGTTTCGGGTCCGAGCTCGCCCACGCCCAGCAAACGGTCGGCCATGGCGTCCGCATCCAGCCGCTGTGCTCGCCCTTCGGTGATTTCGTCGGCGAGCCGCCGCAGATTCTCGATCAGCACGATACGCAGCGTGATCGCCACGGCCCACAACTCGCCGATCGTCAACGGCTGGACGCTCTGGTAGGCACACACGAAACGGCACAACAGGTCCGGATCGAAGCGACTGTCGGTATGCGCGACGAACGCCCACGCCAGGCCGAACACGCGCGGATAGCCGATGAACGGTCCCGCGCTCAGCTTGGGGAGTTGCCGGTAATAGCTCGGCGGCAGGTCGTCGCGGATCTGACGCACCTGCTCTTCGACCAGGTGGTAGTTGTCGAGCAGCCATTCCGCGGCCGGCGTGACGATCTCGTCGTTGCCCGCGGCCATCACCGTGACCTGATAGGCGCGCAGCAGATGGCGCTCGTTGTCTTTGAGTCTGGCGGCAAGCGACGGCCCGGCCGCCGAGCGCCCCGCGATGGGTTGCGCGGCGGCCAGGCTGCATGCATGTTGCAGAAGGCGCTCTTCGCCGAACAGCTCTTCGCGAACCGGCGCGGTGCTGCTCCATGGCGATGCCGCCACGCTGCTCCGCGGCGAGAACGAGAACAAAACCATCGAATGGCCTCTGTGCCGCGCTAGCGGTTCCGCCCATCCGGATGCGCCAATGCGTGGCGGTAACGGCGCAGCGAAAAGGCAAACATCAGCGCGATGCTCAACGCGATCGTCCACATTACTGTTGTCATGACGCGCCTCTCGAAACCGCCCACACGTTATCGAACTCACGATGCGCGTGCCGGAGAGCGCAGTCGGTACGCTGCCGTACCGGATACGAGGCGCGCGAGCATTTACCGCAGCCGGGCGCCGATCCGCCGGCAAGAGATCCGCATTTCAGTTTGCTTTTCGAGTCCATTGAGCGCAAGGTTGAATAGTCTAAATTAGGAGTCCATGATGAACAATCAACAGAAGAACGAGGCGAAACGCGCCGAAAAAAACCTGCGTAAGGCGGAAGAAATCGCGACCGACGACGGCATGCCGGTCGCGCCGTCTGCCCCGTCAATTCCGGCAACCGGCGAATTACACGTGCGCCGCTCGGGTCTGTCGCCATCGAGATCCCCGGCCCTGCCGCCGGAGTCGAAACCATCGAAGCCATCGAAACGGCGATCTTCGCGGGTATAACCGTGAACGTCGCGCTGTTTTTCTCCAGCGGCCATTGCGGTCGTTCATGCAATTCCCGGAACGCTCCATTCGCGGCGATCGCGGAGTGAAATGCGTCGCTGCCTTTCTCTGCGCACGCGCGCATTGAATTGCGCTTCCTTTGCCCACTAACGTACCGAGTTGCGCATGCGATCCGCGTAGTGTCCATCGAACAGGGTAACGGCCTCGCGGCCTACGCTCTGCACCGCTGGCCCACTACGACAAAGGAATCGTCATGAAACACTCGACACTGATGATGGCGGCGCTCTCCGCGCTCGCTTTGAGCGCATGCACGGGGCCGATGGGGCCACAGGGCATGACCGGCAACAGCGGCAATGCCGGCCCGCGCGGCGATGCCGGATATAACGGCGAACCCGGCGCCATGGGCGCGACCGGGGCAACCGGCGGCACCGGTTACACGGGCGCCACCGGCAGCACGGGCGCCACGGGCAACACGGGAGCGAGAGGCAGCACGGGCGCCCACGGCACCTCGACCACCGAAGGCACGATCGTCGTAGTCCCGGCCCGCTAAGGCCGTTCCGTTACGCGCTGCCTAGCGGGCCGGGCACGCAACGACAGACTCCCCCGCGCATTGAAGTACGGGCCGCCCCGGTAGCGAGACGACCTTCCCACGTCGCCATGACGCGTTTGCCGATGCGCAAAGCCATCAGGACGCTTCGTGCTGCCGCTGGTGCTGCGCATCCTGGACTGATGTGCCGCCGTCGTCTGGGCGGCGACGGTGGCCGCGATGGCGACCACGTGGATCGCATCGGCGGCATGACTCGCGTCGCTCCCGTCGAGCCGTTCGCGGCCGGCGTCGCCAGCGTGCGATATCGAACAGACCTGCCCATCGAGCAAGCACATAAGTGACTTGTTCGATCGAACTCGCCGAGGCCAGTGCGTGCTTCGCCGGGGCTTCGGTCCCACCACCGATCCTCTGGAGAACCACGATGAAACGACTCCCCCCTACTCGCCCGCTCGCGCTGGCTACGCTTGCCGCCACGCTGCTGTGTGCCGTCGCCGTGACGAACCCGGTACCGGCCAGCGCCGCGGATAGCTCGACCGCGAACCCCGCGCATGTCGCCAATGTGGCGACCCGCATGCCGATCGACGAGCGCATCAAAAGCCTGCACGAGCGTCTGCAGATCACGGCCGAACAAGAATCGCTGTGGCAGCCGGTCGCACAGGTCATGCGCGAGAACGCGGGCGCTATGGACGCGCTCAGACAGTCCCGCCTCGACAAGGGCGACAGCATGAGCGCGCTCGACGACCTGCATGCATACGGCGACGCGGTCGATGCCCGCGCGGACGGCATCAAGAAACTCATCCCGCCGTTCGAAGCGCTTTACCGCAGCATGTCCGATACGCAGAAACACAACGCGGACCGGATCTTCCGCAAAGACACCCATAAGATGACCAAGAAGGGGTGATTCGCGCCTTTCGCCCACACACAAAAAACCCGGGCGTCCGCGATTCGACGCCGCCCCGGTTTATTACCCGAGACCGTCATGGACATTTCGACAACCCGCACGCCCGCGCTGCCCTCGATGCAAAGTGCCTGGCCGATGGCCGTAGGCATTGCGCTCGCGCTGGCTTGCCTCTTCGCCCCGCCGCCGGCCGGTGCGCAACCCGAGTACCGCGGCGCAGACATGGCGCGTCAGCACACGCAGGGACACGCCATGCATCAAGGCGGTTATAGCCACGGTAACGGCTACGGTAACGGCCACGGCCACGGCAATCGCTACGGCCACGGCTATCGCGGCCGCGACCGCGGCTGGAACGGCGGCTATGGCTACCGGGAACAGTACGACTATTACGACGGCGCGCCGCCGGGGATCTATGCGCCCTACGCGGCCCCCGGCATCAGCGTGGTGCTGCCGCTCTAACGTGCATGCCGACACCGTGCCGCCGCACGGGCATCCACGTGCGGCGGCGCGGTTTTGCTTGGATAGGGATGCGCGACGGCCAATAGCGGCAAGCCGGCTCGTGTAGCGAGGGGACTCGCTTTAAAAACCGTTACGAAGCTCGGGCTTTTTGCGCGCCGCGCTCCACTCGCCCGCGCCGTTGCCGGCCTGATATTCGAGTTCATGCTCGCACGCCGTGGCGACGAATATCGCGCGCGACACATGCCGCGCCCGCGCCGCCGTGTCGATCTCCCGCAGCATGCGTTCGTCCAAATTGAATTGACAGCGCTGCATACGCGACCTGACCTGCGTGAGATCGATCTCGACAAAGATCCAGAGCCCCGTTCCGTCGTCCATCGCCAGCAGTTGCAAGATGCGCATGTCATCGGTCGGGCTGGGGATCAGATGGTCGCTGCGATGGTAGACGCGCTGCACCTGGATCTGCGCATCGCGCCGCAACTCTTCAAACGAGCCGCCGCTTACGGCGGCGCGAGGAAAGTCGGGAAAACTGCCGTGATAACGGCTATTTTCGATGCGGCGGACATATAGAGGGTATTGCATTGCATGCTCCCGATGGCACACCGCGAAATTCGGCATCACTCTCTTATCCTCCCGCCGGGCGCGCTTGTCTGTACGGCGATGTACATTCGCCGCGCATGGCGGAACCGGCCCCGCTAGAGCGCTTTCAAATTGGGCAACAGACGCTCGAACTCGCGCTTGACCACGCTGTAGCATTCGCACACACGCGCTTCGAGCCCGGCGCGATCCAGCACCTCGATGTGGCCATAGCTGTAACGAATGAGTCCCGCCTCCTGCAGCTTCAACGCCGCTTCGGTCACGCCCGAGCGGCGCACGCCCAGCATGTTGGCGATCAGTTCCTGCGTCATCGTGAACTCGTTGGACGGCAGGCGGTCGATGCTCAGCAGCAACCAGCGGCACAGTTGCTTGTCGATCGAGTGGTGGCGATTGCAGACGGCCGTTTGCGCCATCTGCGTGATGAGCGCCTGGGTATAGCGCAGCAGCACCCGCTGCGTCGGACCGGCGCGGTGAAACTCCTCTTTCAGGATATGCGCGCTCAGGCGGTACGCGCGCCCCGCGCTCTGTACGACCGCGCGGCTTGGCGTGGTCTCTCCGCCCAAGAAAAGCCCGATTCCGACCACCCCTTCGTTTCCCACGAACGCGATATCGCCCGAAGCTACGTCCTACAAAAAGTAGATCAGCGAGATGTTAGCCGTGGTCGGAAACTAAA
>CAUPOD010000058.1:0-9319 GCA_963512745.1 uncultured Burkholderia sp.
GCGCTGATCGAACGCACGCGCGCGATGCTGCGCCGCACGCGCTGGCACGCGCTCGATTCGCACACGGCCGTGCAGCCGCTCGTGATCGGCTCGAACGAGGCAACGCTCGCGGCCATGCGCACGCTCGACGCGCACGGCCTCTGGGTGCCGGCGATCCGGCCGCCCACGGTCGCGCCCGGTACTGCGCGGCTGCGCGTGTCGCTGTCGGCCGCGCATACGTTCGACGATCTCGCGCGCCTCGAAGCCGCACTGATGGCCGCGAGCGAGGCCGCAGCATGAGCGCGCTCTCGCTGTTCGTGACGGGCACCGACACCGAGATCGGCAAGACCCTGATCTCGGCCGCCCTGCTGCACGGCCTGACCGCGCACGGCCTGCGCGCCGCGGCCATGAAACCGATCGCGGCCGGCGCGGAACTGCGCGACGGCGTCTGGCACAACGAAGACGCGGACCAGCTCGACGCCGCCGCGAGCGTCGTGCTGCCGCCCGAACTGCGCACCCCGTACCTGCTCAAGGCGCCCGCCGCGCCGCACATCGTCGCGGCACAGGAAGGTGTGCATATCGAGATCGCCCCGATCCTGGCCGCGCATCGTCAGGCATGCGAACTGGCCGACGTCGTCGTGGTGGAGGGCGTGGGCGGCTTCCGCGTGCCGCTCGACGAACATGTCGACACGGCCGACCTCGCTGTCGCACTCGGCCTGCCCGTGGTGCTCGTGGTCGGCATGCGGCTCGGCTGCATCAGCCATGCGCTGCTGACGGCCGAAGCGATCGCCGCGCGCGGCCTGCCGATTGCGGGCTGGGTCGCGAATCAGCTCGATCCGGCCATGTCGTTCGCCGCCGAAAACCTCGCCACGCTGCGCGCGTGGCTCGCGCGCGAACACGGTGCGCCGCTGCTCGGTCACGTCGGCTACTTGCAGCCGGCCGACCCCAAGCAAGCCGCCGCCGCGCTCGACGTTGCACAGCTTTTGGACAACCTGCGCGCCAAACAGGCGATAATGCAAGGTTGACAGATACGATGCCGCCGCCGTCCACGGCGCGGCCCCCGCGGACCGGCTCGGCCGTTCCGCCGCTTTTCCCGAGGATAACGCCATGACCACAGTCCAGACCGTCGCCGCGCCCGTCGCCTCCGTGGCCGCGCCCGTCGCGCCGCGCTGGCGCGTCGCCGACGTGATCGCGCTGTACGACCTGCCGTTCAACGATCTGCTGTTCCGCGCCCAACAAACGCACCGCGAGCACTTCGACCCGAACGCCATCCAGCTTTCGACCCTGCTTTCGATCAAGACCGGCGGCTGCGAGGAAGACTGCGGCTACTGCTCGCAGTCGTCGCACCATGAAACCGGCCTCAAGGCCGAGAAGCTCATGGACGTCGAAGCCGTGCTCGACGCCGCACGCGTCGCCAAACAGAACGGCGCGAGCCGCTTCTGCATGGGTGCCGCCTGGCGCAGCCCGAAGGACCGCCACATCGAGCCGCTCGCCGAGATGATCCGCGGCGTCAAGGCGCTCGGCCTCGAGACCTGCATGACGCTCGGCATGCTCGACGAGGGGCAGGCCCATGCGCTGTCCGACGCGGGCCTCGACTACTACAACCACAACCTCGACACCTCCCCCGAGTTCTACGGCCAGGTGATCTCGACGCGTACCTACCAGGACCGCCTCGACACGCTCGACAACGTGCGCGACGCGGGCATCAACGTGTGCTGCGGCGGCATCATCGGCATGGGCGAATCGCGCCGCGAACGCGCGGGCCTGATCGCGCAGCTCGCGAACCTGAATCCGTATCCGGAATCGGTGCCGATCAACAATCTGGTCGCCATCAAGGGCACGCCGCTCGAAGGCACTGCGCCGCTCGATCCGCTCGAATTCGTGCGCACCATCGCGGTCGCGCGCATCACGATGCCGAAGGCCGTGGTGCGCTTGTCGGCCGGTCGCGAGCAGCTCGACGAAGGTCTGCAGACGCTGTGCTTCGTGGCCGGCGCGAACTCGATGTTCTACGGCGATCAGCTGCTGACCACGAGCAACCCGCAGGCCGAAGCCGACCGCAAGCTGCTCGCGCGTCTCGGCATGCATGCGAGCGACGCGAATCAGTTGGGCGAAGCGACGGCGTGAGTGCCGGCGCCAGGATGAGCGCGCGCCGCAAGGCGTAGCGCGAGCCTCGCCTCGGGCCGCGCGCCCGATACGACCGTAAAAAAAAGCCGTTCAGTTTGCGCTGAACGGCTTTTTTGTTTTGTTTGGCTCGAGCTTGCGCGCCCGCTGGCGTGTCGAGCGTCCCGACCTCAAGCGGCGGCCACGTCCGCTTCGCTCCAATCGATGTCGCCGCAGAGCACGCAGAGTGCGTCGTTCACGCGCACGGCGATCGACAACGTCACGCACGGCTGCGCCTCGTTGATCGACAGATAGGGTTTCGTCACGTGCACGCGCTGCGGTTCGGCGATCGCGGCACGGAAGTACGGCCGGCGCAGCCAGTTCGCGCCTTGCGCGTCCGCGAGCGGCAGGAAGCGCGCCTCGCGCGTGGCACGGTCGACGCGCAGCACCACGTTGCGTCCGGCCTGCCGGCCGCTCGCATCGAGCAGAAAGCAGCGCGCCGCGTGGTCGAGCGCAAGAAAATTCCAGCACACGTCTTCGAGCGGTTCGCCCGCGGCGAGCCGCTCGGCCGCGCGCTCGAACGCGCGCACGTACGGAGCGAGACGCTGCGCGTCGCGCCGCTCGCGCAGTTCGGTCTGCTGGCGGTAGCGCTCGGTCAGGTCGGCGATGCAGGTCGAGGCGGTGGCGGCGTCGGGCAGTCCCGGCGCGGGGCGGCCGAAGTAATGGCCCTCGACGAAATCGGCCTCGCACGCCATCGCGGCCTGCGCTTCGTGCTCGGTCTCGATGCCCTCCATCAGCACCAGCTTGCCGGCTTCGTGCAGCAGGGTCACGAGCCCGTGCAGCACCGCGCCCGCGCCGCTCGAACGGTGCAGCGCGTGCTGCAGCAGCATCACGCGGTCGAGCTTGACGATGTCGGGGTTCAATTGCCAGATCCGCTCGATGTTCGAGTGGCCCGCGCCGAAATTGTCGAGCGCGACGAGGAACCCGTGTGCGTGGCATTCGCGCACGGCATCCGCGAGCCGGTCGAGATCCTCGGCGCGCTGCTCCGGCACCTCGAGCACCACGCGGCGCGGCGAGATGCCGAGCCGGCGCAGTGCGGCCAGCAGCGCGGCGGTCTGCAGCGGATCCGTGAGGCTCGCGGGCAGCACGTTCAGGAACAGCCACTCGCGCTCAGCGCCGAGGCGCGCGAAATTCTCGAGATGGAGCGCCTGCGTGAGCCGGTCGAGCTGCAACGTCTCGCCCTGGCGCGCGGCGGAGCCGAACACGTCGAGCGGAGAAACCGGGCAGTCGCGCGCGTCGTGCGCGCGCAGCAGCGCCTCGTAGCCGACCGGCCGCATGTGCGACAGACTGAAAATCGGCTGGAACACGCTCGACAAGGTGAGGTCGCGATACTGCGCGGCGACGCGTTCGAGGCCGGAACTGACGGCGGATTCGAAGCGGTACGGAGTGGAAATGGATGCGCTCGCGCGCGCCTGTCCGGCTGGCATGCAGTCTCCTTACGACGCACGCGTCGAACGGTGGAAGTGCGGATGCGGTTGCTTCATGGAGTGGTTCCTCGCCTGGTTCTCAAGATACTGCGTGAATATCCTGCACGCAAATAAGCAAGCTTCGTGCAAGCAAGCCGTCGGGTGCGGCGGCCAATGCCGGCGGTGCAGGCAGACGAACGGGAATCCCATTTGTGGGGCGCGATGCGCACCAAACCCATGCATTCGTATGACGATAGTGCGTGCATTGGAGGGCGTAGAGCGGGACGAGTTCCGGTGCAGCCCGGTCGCGCCGACGCCGACCGGCAACTACGCCTATGGCGCCTCCATACGGAGGACTGTCATGAGAGCCGGGATTTCGCGCGCGAGGGTCGGGCGTTCGCCGCGAGCCGCAACGAGCGCGACGTCGGTGTGACGTCAGTGCGGCGGGCGAAGTCGGTTCGACAAGGAGTGGATGCGAATGCTGCTGCGCCAGGAATCTGGAGAACGGTAGAGACGGCTATCCCGATCTGGCCACGGTCGCGCGGGTATTCGGAATGAGGCCGGTATCGCCTCTTCTTTGCAGCAGCCGGCTAATGCCGATGGCGGTCGGCGTGCTGCTTCAATGCGCGCGCTGCTTCAAACGAACGCCGTCAGCGCTTCGCCGCCGGGGCCCAAGTCGGTCGCGCTTACGCTGCGCGCCGCTGCACCGATCACATCTAAACCGGCTGTGCCCAGACCGGCCGTGCCTGAACCGGCCGTGCCTAGACCGGCCGTCCCCATTTCCGCGTCGGCCGCGCCGCGCAAGCGCAGCGGCGCGGCGCAACGCACGAGCGTGTCGGTGAAATACTTGGCGCGCGGCCACGGGCCGTAGCCGGCCGCCGTATTGATGTGGCCGGCTGCGCCGAGATTGACGAATGCGCTGCCGAGCCCGTGCGCGAACGCGCGCGCATCGTCGAGCGCCATCCATGGATCGGTCTCGCTGCCGACGACGATCGACGGCACCGTCAAGCGGCGCGTCTCGAATCCGCCCGCATACAGAAATTTGCGCGGATTGGCCGGCGCGACGAGCAGCACGCCGGCCACGTCCGAAGCCAGCGCCCCCGCCGCCGCACCCACGGTCAGCGCATGCGCGGCGGCCAGGCAACCATAGCTGTGCGCGACCAGCACGAACGGCCCGCGCTCGCGCGCGAGCTGCTCCTGCACGCGCTGCGCCCAGGTCTGCAGATGCGGCGCATCCCAGTCGTCCTGTTCGATGCGCAGCGCATGCGCGTATTGCCGCTCGAGCCAACTCTGCCAATGCGCGCCTTCGCTGCCATGCAGCCCCGGCACGGTAACGAGCCGCGGCGGCCAAGTGCCACAAGTGCCCATGATGTCCTCGCTCGCTGATTCAGACTGCTTCGGGTACGGGATGCTCGAATGCCGGGACGCCCGCGTGTCCGGAGGCGCCGCTGCCCAGGTCCGGACGCGCGCCGTAACCTTCGTATCAATTGTGGCGCGAGCGAGGCATCGGACGAACCAAGATTTCGTTCTTTGCTTTTTCGCTGCGGCCGGCGCGGGGTGACCGGAGACATGCGGCCGGCGAGGTCCGCCCTTTCTCGCCACGCCAAGCGCGCGCGGCGCTGCCCGAAATCGTAAAATGCTGGTTTCAGCCGCCGCCGAGCCGCCCGTACGAGGCAGCGCGCGGCCGGCCGCACCAGGAGACTCCATGACTGCCTCGCCCACGCCGGGTTCGTTGCACGCCGCCGCAGGCTCGCTGCCCGCCGCCGTCAAGATCGTCGAAGTCGGGCCGCGCGACGGCCTGCAGAACGAAGCGCAATTCGTGCCGACCGAGATCAAGATCGAATTGATCGACCGCCTCACGCGCGCCGGCCTGCCGAATATCGAGGCAGCTTCGTTCGTCTCGCCCAAATGGGTGCCGCAAATGGCCGACGGCGCCGCCGTGATGGCCGGTATCGCGCGCCGCCCGGGCACGATCTATTCCGCATTGACGCCCAACCTCAAAGGGTTCGAGGGCGCGCTCGCGGCACGCGCGGACGAAGTCGTGATCTTCGGCGCGGCCAGCGAGGCGTTCTCGCAACGCAACATCAACTGCAGCATCGCCGAAAGCGTGGCGCGCTTCGAGCCCGTCGCGCGCGCGGCCAAGGAAGCGGGCATGCGCCTGCGCGGCAGTATCTCGTGCACGCTCGGTTGTCCGTATCAGGGCGACGTGCCCGTCGCGGCCGTCGTGGACGTGGTCGAACGCTTCGCCGCGCTCGGCTGCGACGAAATCGACATCGCCGACACGATCGGCGTCGGCACGCCGGGCCGCACACGCGAGGTGTTCGCGGCCGCGGCGCGCGTGTTCCCGCGCGAACGGCTGTCGGGCCACTTCCACGATACGTACGGGCAGGCGCTCGCCAACATCTACGCGGCGCTGCTCGAAGGCATCGCGATCTTCCACGCGTCGGTGGCGGGCCTCGGCGGCTGTCCGTATGCGAAGGGCGCCACCGGCAACGTCGCCACCGAGGACGTGCTGTATCTGATGCGGGGGCTCGGCATCGAAACCGGCGTGGACCTGCAGCAGGTGGTCGAAGCGGGCGCGTTCATCTCGCAGGCGATCGGCCGCGACAACGCCTCGCGCGCGGGCCGCGCGCTGCTCGCGAAGATGCGCGACGGCGCGGCCGCGTGCGCGTGAACCGCGCATCCGATCCGAACCCGCGCCGAACCCGAACCGAACCGAACCGAACCGAACCCGAACCCGAACCCGAACGCCAGACCATGACCACACCGACCGACTTCGACGCTCTTCCCGAATCCGCGCGCCGCGTCGCGCTGCTGTTGCGCGAACACGGACATGCGCTGCCCATCGTGATGCTGGCCGAAACCGGCAAGACCTCGGCCGAGGCGGCAGCCGGTCTCGGCTGCGCAGTCGCGCAGATCGCCAAATCGATCCTGTTCCGGCGCGAGCGCGACGGCGCGCCGGTGCTCGTGGTGGCCAGCGGCGCGAACCGCGTCGACGAGCGCAAGGTGGCCGAGCACGTCGGCCCGATCGGCCGCGCCGACGCGAAGTTCGTACGCGACAACACCGGCTATGCGATCGGCGGCGTGTGCCCGATCGGCCACAAGGTGAAACCCGTCACGCTGATCGACGCCGACCTGCTCGAACTCGACAGCCTCTGGGCCGCGGCCGGCCACCCGCACGCGGTCTTCAACCTCACGCCGCGGCAGCTGCTCGACATGACGGGCGCGCCTGTGGCCGACGTCGCGTTGCGCGACGCGGCCTGAACGCGCGGGGACCAGCGCCGAGGCATCGGGGCGGAGTGTCCGAGCCTCCGCCGGTGCACCGGGCACAGCGCAAACCACCCGCAATAGAAACCGAGCACTCCCTCGATACAAGGCCTATGCCCGCCCGCCGGCGAGCGATCGCGTTCTATAATGGAACGGTCGTTCTTTTTTTGTCCGGCGCGCCGCCCTGGACGAATCCGGCACCTGGCCGCACGCGCAACGTCCAATCACTCGCCGCGCGGCCGCATCCTTGGAGACAGCTCATGGCTTTGCCCGCCGTTCTGCAGAACCTCGCCCTGCCCGTCATCGCCTCGCCGATGTTCATCGTCAGCTACCCGGAACTCGTGCTTGCCCAGTGCAAGGCCGGCATCGTCGGTTCGTTTCCGGCGCTCAACGCGCGTCCGGCGGAACTGCTCGGCGAATGGCTGACGCAGATCCAGGCCGAACTCGCGGACCACAAGGCCAAGCACCCGGACGCGGTGATCGGGCCGATCGCCGTGAACCAGATCGTGCATCAGTCGAACAACCGGCTCGAACACGACATCCGCGTGTGCGTCGAACACAAGGTGCCGATCTTCATCACGAGCCTGCGCGCGCCCGTGCGCGAGTTCATCGACGCCGTGCACAGCTACGGCGGCATCGTGCTGCACGACGTGATCAACCTGCGCCATGCGGAGAAGGCGCTCGAAGCCGGCGTGGACGGCCTGATTCTGGTCGCGGCAGGCGCGGGCGGCCATGCGGGCACGCTCTCGCCGTTCGCGCTGGTCGGCGAAGTGCGCAAGATCTTCGACGGTCCGCTCGCGCTGTCGGGCTCGATCGCGAACGGCGGCTCGATCCTCGCCGCGCAGGCGATGGGCGCCGATCTCGCCTATATCGGCACGCGCTTCATCGCGTCGCGGGAAGCGCATGCGGTGGACGCCTACAAGCAGGCGATCGTCGATTCGAGCGCGGCCGACATCATCTATTCGAACCTGTTCACGGGCGTGCACGGCAACTACATGCGCGCGAGCATTCTGAACGCCGGGCTCGATCCGGACGCGCTGCCGGAATCGGACAAGTCGAAGATGAATTTCGGCACCGGCGACGGCGACAAGACCAAGGCATGGAAGGACATCTGGGGCGCGGGCCAGGGCGTGGGCCTGATGCACGACGCGCCGCCGGTCGCGGACATCGTTGCGCGCCTGTCCGACGAGTATCGGGCGGCCAAGCAGCGGTTGGGAATCGGCGGGTGAAGGGGCTAGCGGCTGCGCGTCCGGCGGCCGCTCGTCAGACCACGCGGCGCATGCGCTGCGACGGCGCATCGACCTCGTCGAGCGTCTTGCACAGCGACTGATCGCCGAAGCGCTGCGCGAGGAAATCGATGAACGAGCGCACCTTCGCCGCGATGTGGCGGCGGCTCGCGTACACGGCATAGATCGGCAGGTCGCGCGGCGGCAGCTCCGGCAGCAGGATCGGCACGAGACGTCCGGCGTCGACGTCCTCGCCGATCACCTCGGTGCCGAGACACGCGATGCCGGCGCCTGCGAGCACGGCCGCGCGCACGGCTTCCAGATGATCGACGATCAGATTCACGGACCAGTTCACGTGCGGCAGCGTGGACGGATCGGCCAGCATCGAGTCGAGCGGCGTGACGTCGGCTTCGCGGCGGATGAAGCGGTGCCGTTCGAGATCGGCCAGCGACGCGGGCATGCCGTGCTTGGCCAGATACTCGGGCGACGCCACGAGCACGATGTGCGCGAGCGCGATCTGGCGCGCCACCAGCGACGACGGCTTGAGCCCGCCCAGCGCGCCGCGCACGGCCACGTCGTAGCCTTCCTCGATCAGATCGACGAGGCGGTCCGACAGCGTGATGTCGACGGTCACGTCGTCGTAGCGCTCGACGTATTCGGTCACGGCGCCCATCACGTGGCGCAGCCCGAACGCGCATAGCGCGCTGACGCGTAGACGCCCCTGCGGCACCATGTTGGCCGCGCCGACCGCCTGCCCGGCTTCGTCGAGCTCGGTCAGCGCCTGCACGAGGCGCTCGTAGTATTCGCGGCCGGCTTCGGTGGGCACCACGCGCCGCGTGGTCCGGTGCAGCAAGCGCGCGCCGAGGCGCTGTTCGAGACGCATCACGTGCTTGCTCGCCATGGCCGCGGACATATCCATGCGCTCGGCCGCACCGACGAAACTGCCGATTTCGACGACGTAGCGAAACACGTTCATGCTGACGAGGGTATCCATCGCATCGCCTGCTTAGAGGAAACAGCAAAAGGTTATTTGCAACGACTCTAGCAAAACCGGTGCGGAATAATCGTCAAACAACGACAAATTCGCGCAGAAAGCGCGCTTATCGGACGAAATATTGCATTTGCGGAAAGAATTGACGCGGTCGTCGCGAAGACGCGGCCGCCGTTCGGGCGTGGCGGCCTCAGTTGCGGTAGAACGAGGGGAACGCGGCGCGCGGATCGTCGGCGCGTGCGCGCGGAGGCGGCGGGAACGGGCGTTCGCCGCCGCGCTCTTCGTTGTAG
>CAUPOD010000059.1:0-9319 GCA_963512745.1 uncultured Burkholderia sp.
GACGAGCGCCGTCGCGGCCCCCCGCGTGGCGCTCGCCCGCGCCCGCCAGCTCCCTCCGCAACGCAAGCTCAACCACGCGCTGAGCGGACGCGAAACCGATCTCCATTGCCCGACCGATCCGGCCGGCGAGGCGCTGCTGCGCGCAGCCGGCGAACGCTACGGCTGGTCGGCCCGCGCGCACTACCGCGTGCTGAAGGTCGCGCGAACCATCGCGGACCTGGCCGGCCAGGAACGGCTCGCCGCCGAACAGATCGCGGAAGCGGTCCGTTACCGGTGCGGCCTGACCGCTTAGCCGACATAGGCAGCCTAGGCAACAGTGGCGCCGGCAATTGATCTAGCGCAACCGGCGAGCCGACCTCATCTATCAGGAATGCTGCATTGCACAGTGGATCGTGGCGCGCGCAACGGCTCCCGCACGCGCTTCGGATACCTATGTTTGACGGCCGCCCCAAGATGGCGCGCAAACGTATCACCCAACCATATCATCAGACAAAATGCTTTTATTTTTCGCTAAAATCGCGCTTCCCCATATTAAAACGGACGATTGTTTTGAATAAAGTCATCAAATCCCTGTCGCGCGCGGCGGTTGCCGCGTGCGTCGTTTACGCGGGGCTGATGCCCGTGTCCCAATCCGCTCAGGCGCAGGTCGAGCCGCTGAAGAATCCCGTCTACGGCGTCACGCTCGACGATCTCACGCAAATCGACGCGATCGTCGCATCGCTGCAGAATCTGCCGTACCGCCCGACCGTGCGCGTCGTGTTCGATCCGGACACGCCGGCTGCCGACTACTACGCGCCGCTGCTGCGCCTGCATGCCGTCGCGTACGTGATGGGCGAAATCTACGATTCGTATTACTTCCCGACCAATCTCTCGACGTACCAAGCGCGCACGCAAGCGCTCGTGTCGCAGCTCAAGGGCTCCGTCGACGTGTGGGAAATCGCCAATGAAATCAACGGCGAATGGCTGCGCAACAACCCCGACGGCTCGAACTCGACGGTCAACGCGGAAGAGCAGCAGATCGGCCAGATGGTCGCGGCCGCCAACACGATCGTGAAGTCGAACGGCGGCAAGACCGCCATCACGCTGTACTACAACGACGACAGCAAGGGCACCAACTGCTGGGAGAAGCCGCAGGATTACTGGAAGACGTGGCCGACCACGTTCCTGTCCGCCATGGTGCGCCAGCAGGCCGACTACGCGCTGTTCAGCTATTACCCGTACCAGGACTGCCCGGGTCTGAACCCGTCGTGGAAGAACGACTTCGCGGCGCTGGAAAGCATCTTCCCGAACGCGAAGGTCGGTTTCGGCGAAGTCGGCACGTCCGATACCAGCGCGCCGGCCACGGTCCAGCAGAATCTGATCAAAACGTACTATCCGATGGTCAACAGCATGGGCGACCCGCGCTTCATCGGCGGATTCTTCTGGTGGAACTACGTCGAGGAAATGCTTCCGTATACGAAGAGCTCGTACTTCCAGCTGCTGCGCCAGACGATCCTCCCCTTGAAGGCGCCCGCCTGACGCATCGAGGCTATCCCGACAGCGCACGCTCGTTCGGGTAGCCAAGCGCGCACTCCCCCGCGGCCGGCCCCGTGCCGGCGGCGGGGGCCGAATGCTAAAACAGGTCAATGGCCTGTTTCAGCATTCGCTAGCCTCCACACCCGCTAACCAGCATCCCGACAGGCGATACCGCTCGCGCTCGGGGCCAGCGGGCAACCCTGTCGGCGTCAAGGCGCGTACAACGCCCCGGACGCTCCTCTGTTCCTCGGCTCGATCGACATCCGATCCATCGCGAACACGGACGCGCCGTTGGTGTGCCGATGCCCGTTCATCTCTCCGAGCGCTTCGACGATGCGCTCGCCCGCATGCCCGTCGCCGTACGGATTCGCGGCGCGGGCCATGCGTTCGTACGCGCCGGCGTCGTTGAGCAGTTCCGATGCCGCGCACAGGATCGCCGCGATGTCGGTGCCGACCAGCCGGGCCGTGCCGGCCTCGATCGCCTCGGGACGTTCGGTGGTCTCGCGCGTGACGAGCACCGGCTTGCCGAGCGCGGGAGCCTCCTCCTGAATACCGCCCGAATCGGTGATCACGAAGTGCGAGCGCGACATCAGGTACACGAACGGCAGATATTCCTGCGGGCCGAGCAGGAAGATGTTGTCGTGGCCCGAGAGAATTCTTTCCGCGGGCTCCCGCACCGACGGATTCATGTGCACCGGATAGACGAATTGCACCTCCGGATGGTCGGCGGCCAGAATGTGCAGCGCCGTGCAGAACTGCTTGAACGGTTCGCCGAAGCTCTCGCGGCGGTGTCCCGTCACGAGCACGAGGCGGCACATCGGATCGAGGAACGGATAGCGCGACGCGACTTCCGCGCGCAGCTCGGGCTCCGCGTCGAGCCGCCGCTTGACCTCCAACAGCGCGTCGATCACCGTGTTGCCCGTCAGGACGATGTGCTCGGGCGGCGTGCCCTCGAAGATCAGGTTTTGCCGCGCCTGCATGGTCGGCGCGAAATGCCACGACGCGATGGTGTCCGTGAAGCGGCGGTTCATCTCCTCGGGCCACGGCGAAGACAGATCGCCCGTGCGAAGCCCCGCCTCGACGTGCCCGACCGGAATATGCCGATAGAACGCGGCGAGACTCGCGGCCAGCGTCGTGGTCGTGTCGCCGTGCACGAGCACGATGTCGGGGCTCGCCTGCTCATAGACATCGCCGATCGTGATCAGGATGCCCGACGTGATGTCGGTCAGCGTCTGTTTGCTGCGCATCAGATCGAGATCGTATTCCGGCTGGATGTCGAACAGCTGCAGCACTTGATCCAGCATTTCGCGATGCTGGGCCGTCACGCACACGCTGACTTCGAAATCCGCGCAGCGCCGCAGCGCATGCACCACGGGCGCCATCTTGATAGCTTCGGGCCTCGTCCCGAATACAACCAATACTCTTTTCACTTTTGCCTCCAAGGAACGGCTAGAACCACATCGTCGCGCGCACCACCAGGCCGCGCGCGCGCGGCGCGGACGTCAGCGGGATTCGGTATTGCACCGTCACATCGACATAGCTCGCGGGCGCGCTATACCGGTCTTCTCTGAACCAATAGCGGAACTGGACGCCGGGGCCGATGCCGAGCGCGGTCTCGTGCGGCTCGCGGTTGTCGTGATCGCCCGCGATCGCCACGTGCGGATACACGGTCAGCCGTTCGCCGAGCACCGGCAGACGCCACGTGTGCCCGTAACGCAGCTCCGAATAGATGATGTAGCGGCCCTCGCTCACGAAGTACGCGCCCTCGACGTAGGCTTGCCAGCTGCGCCAGCTCGGCTCGGTGACGAGCAGGTCCGTGCCCGCCTCGGACGAATAGCCGAGGCGCAAGAGCCAGTCGTTCGTCGCCAGGCTGCCGATGCGGAACAGCCGCTCCGCGGTCATCACGACGTTCTGCTCGGGGAACGGCTTGTAGCGCACGCCGACCGAGCCTTGCGCGGTCGGGCCGCCCGTCACGCCGCCCGAGCCGTCGTAGGCCGTGACGTAGCTGCGCACGAAGAACTGGAGAATGCGGCCGTCCTGATAGCCGATCTTCGGCGGCTGCCAGTACGCCTCGACGCCGGGCTGCAGTACGTGCGACGTGCCCTGCGGGCCGAAGGCGGCCGTCTGGTACGGCGCGCTCACGACGAAGCCCCAGGTGCGCTGGAGCTGCTCGATCTCGCGGCGGTAGCCGAACTTGCGCTGCTCGTCGAACGCGGGTTCGTTCGCGTCGGCGTCGAGGCTATGCTTGAACAGCTCGATGGATTGCTGGTTCAAGCCGAGCCGCTTGGCGGCGTAGCCCGCGTCCGCATAGTTCATGGCGCTGCCCGCGCCGCCGTCGAAGCCGGCCTGGAACGCGTCGAGCGCCTCGCGATCCTTGTGCTCGCGCAAACGGTCGTAGGCCGCCTGCAACTTTTGCGTCGCGGCGGCATGCTCGGGTGTCTCGACCGGCGTGTCGGGCTGCCGCGCCTGTGCCGCGATCGAGGCTGCGGCGCGCCGCTCGGCGTCCGTCGCCGCGTCGTCGCTCGCGGCCAGATCCGCGGCCCGGATCGCGCCGTACCGGTCGCCTTCCATCAGACGCAGTTGCGCCATGCGCAGCTGAATCGGCGCGGCGCGCTGGTCCGTAAGCGGCGCCAGCGCGGCGGCGGCCTCGTCGAGCCGGCTCGCGGAGAGCGCGCTGTCGAACCATGCGAGACGCAGGTTGCGCTGCTGCTCGTCGCTCCATTTGCCGGTCTGGACCGCAGCCGAGAAATCGCGCCACGCCACGTAGTAGCGCATTTGGCGCTGCGCCATGAAGCCGTGCTGCGCCTGTACCTCTGCGCTGTTCGGGAAGCGCTCGAGCAACGCATCCGCCTGCGCGTCGGCTTCCTGGATCTTTCCCTCCCGCATGAACACGTCGAGCAATAGCAGCCCGAGCTGCTCGCTGCCGGGCTCCACCTTGAGCGCGCGCAACGCGTAATCCTCCGCGCGCGGCAGGTCGCCGGCGCGGATCGCCTTGTAGGCGCCGTCGGCGAACTTGTAGGCTTTGTGCGTGAGCGGTTGCGCGACAGCGGCCGGGGCTTGCCAGGTCAACGCGAGGGCCGCCGCCAATGCGCTCGTGCGGGCGCAGCGCTTCAGACAACCCGCCAGCGGGTGCGTCGAGCGTCTCATTCGAGTTCTCCCGCCGCCCTTCTTCCGGGCGCAAGCCGCAGCACCGCCTCCGCGCCGCCGCGCATGCGCGCGAACTCGACGAAGCGCGCGTGCCGGGTGAGTTCGGCCGTAATCTCCGCATCGCTGGCAATGAAGTACGCGATATTCGTCTTGGCGCCGCGCCGCACGATGTCGCGCTCGTCTTGCGAGAGCGGGCAGCCGACCGCGACGTTCAAGGTGCCGTCGTCGGCCGTCGAAAACGGAACCGCGCGATACGCGCACTGCAGTTCGAACGCGAGCGAGTCCGCGAAGTGCCCCACCGCGATGTTGTCGAGGCTCACGCGCGGCAGCTCCGCCTGCTCCGCGATCGCATCCGCAAGCGATTCGGCCGAGATCGCGCTGTTTTCGATCAGCAGTTCGCCGAGCCGCTTGCCGCAGATCAGCTGTTTCTCCAGGCTGATCTGCAGCTGGTCCGACGAGAGCACGCCCCATGCGACCAGGATCTCGCCGACCTTGCAGCGTGTCTTGCCGAGTTCCTCGTTGGACAAATACGTGTGGCTGGTTTTGTCCCATGCGATCGGCTTACCGCTGATCAAGTGCCCGATATAAATGCGCCACGCGCGGCACACCGCGTAGAAATTGATCAGGTTATTGACGAACATCCGCGGCAGGGACAACCACCCTTGCAGCGGCCCGTTGAGCCTGCTGACGAAGTAGAAACGCTGCCCCGCGCGCACAAACAGCATGATGCTGTTCACCACCAGCAGCGGACTCATCCAGCCGCCGAGCACGACGAGCGGAGTGCCGGCCGGCATGGCATGCACGGTTCTGCTGAAGATATCGAGCAACACGAAATTGATCAACAAGCCATACGCGACGACCGAGAACAGCGACGTCACCACGCCCTTGCGGTCGTGGAAGAACAAATAGCGCGTGAACAGGCCGCCTCTCCAGCCGAGCTGCTCCCAGCCTTGGAACGCGATGCCGAGGATCCATCTCGCGCGCTGCCGGTAGGCGGTGCGAAACGTCTTCGGAAAGTACTCGCGCGTCGCCAGCAGGTTGCGGGTCGCGGCGCGGCCGCGCGAACGCTTGGTGCCGTCGCGCGCGAGATCCGATAGCGGGAAGCGCGCGAAGGTTTCCTTCATGCCCAGATCCCTGAGCCGGAAGCTGAAGTCGTAGTCCTCGGTCAGCGAACTCGTATTGAACGGGCTGCCGTCGCGCTCGCGCATGGCGGCCTCGATCGCACGGCGGCTGTAACACGACGCGACCCCCGCGCCGGGCACCACGCCGGTCAGGCGCGCACGCGACGGGATGTCCTTCTGGTGCGTTTCGCTGAAATCGTCCATATAGCAGCCGGCCACGAACTCGTTCCATTTGCGCGGCAAGGACAGGACGGGCAGCTGAATCAGGTCGCTATCGGCCACCGCATGATTGAAATATTTGAGTTCGATCGGATGAATGACGTCTTCGCAATCGTGCATGACGACGCCCGCGAACCGAATATGATGGACTTCTTCGTAGCGCTGAATCGCGGCGATGATCCAGTTCAGGCAATCGGCCTTGCAGGTCGGCCCGTCGTTCATCACCGTGGCGCGCGTCACGCGGCCCGGATAGCGGCGCACCATGCGCTCGACTTCCGCCGTGGTTTCCGCATCGTTGCGATAGGTGCCGACGAAGATCACGTAGCGCTCGTACTCCATGGTCGTCAACGTGTTCTCGACCATCTTGGCGATCACGTCGTACTCTTTCCAGGCGGGCACCATGATCGCCAGATAACGCTCTTCCAACGCGCGCAGCATGCCGACATCGACCGTCTGCACGTCTTCGCGCCGCAACATCCGCCCGATTTCAAAGGTCCAGTAATAGGCATCGAGCGCCAGATCGTCCAATGTGCTGATCAGGATGACGATCACGGTGATGAAAGCGACGAAGTCAAGCGTGTATAAATATGCACTCCATAGTAGATCGACTGTCATTCTTTACCCCGTTTTGTCTTATGGAATGCGTCGCCTGCCCGCCTACCCGCGCTAGCAGGAGTCTCTCCCCATTCACCGTCGCCGCCGAGGCGATGTTCCGTGCACCGCCTTTCCAATCCCCTACTCATTAAGCAAGTCGTGCGCCATCGTGGCGCGCGCTTTGATATTTCGGGCATCGAAGCGTGCGGGGCGGAAGCGTGCGGGCGCGAATCCGAACGAAACGTTTCAGCGCTGAAACATGCGTCGTGCCGCGCGGCCGCGTCGATCGAGGGTCGGGTAACGACACACGGAATCCGAAATCTCGATCTGCGAGCGGCCATTACGACGCGCAACGCATCGAGTCGCCGGCCGCGTCCCCGAGTGCGATATGCGAAGCACCGCCCGCCTTCGCCTAATCGTCCGAACAGATGCAGGCCGCGCGCCGCCACTCACCCTTTTTCCGCGCCTGGTTTCAGGGCTGAAACATTTTTGCCGAAGCGGCTCGCGACGGCGGCGAGATGCGGATCGACTGTCTCGGTCCAGCGGGCATCTGCGGCACAAGGTACGGTTCTCGCTTGAATACCCGGCAATCACGGAAGTTTCTCCGGTACCCCGAGCGCGGCCGCCACTCGCAACGCCGGGCAACCGGTTCCGATCGGCACTTCGCCAGGCTCGTTTCGCCGGTGAAACGTAATCATTGATTCCACGAAAGGGAAAAAGATCATGCGTTGCGATCACGACCAGTCGTATCGATTCGCGCTGAAGACACTCGGGGCTGCCGTCGTACTCACCGCCACGCTAGCCGCCGGTCCCGTCATGGGCGACTCGAACACCCAGGGCAAAAACCCTGCTCCCGCCGTCAAGGTAAAGGCTCCCCCGCTGCCGATCGGCTCCGCGCAGGCCGTGGCCAAGCCGGGCATGTCCGAAGAGGAATGGGACAAGGCGTACAAGGAAACCGGACGGCCGCCGTTCAGCAGGAAGTCCGTGATAAAGAACGGCAACAACGTACAGCGCGACTAGGGAGAAACGGTCATGAAAAGGATCTTGCTCATCATCGCCCTGCTTGCCGCCGGATTCGCGCAACTCGTCCTGCCGGGCAACGCGCGCGCGCAGGCCACGACGGCGCATTCGCTGGTGCTGTACGACAACCCGGCCAACGACCCGTATTCGAAACTCGGCCTCATATACAGCATCATGCTGCGCAACCTGCTCGGCCACTTCAATACGACGGTCGATCTCGTGCCGCTGCAGAACTACACGGCCGGCATGGCGAAGAACTACGACGTCACGTTCTACATCGGCAACTACTACAACAATCCCGTTCCGGCCGCGTTCATGAGCGACGTGATGACGACGACCAAAACCGTGGTCTGGTTCAAGTACAACCTGTGGCAGCTCGCATGGAACTCGGCCTATACGTTCAACCAGACCTTCGGCTTCAGCTTTGTCGGCCTGGCGGGGCTGAATTCGTCGCCGTCGTCGAGCAATCCGAATCCGGGCTTCTACGACACGGTCACGTACAAGAACATGCCGATGGTCAAGTACTACGCGTACGACGCATCGAGCGGCGCGATCAATGCGGATCCCGACGTGGGTCTGACCCAGGTGCTCGATGCCGCCAAGGCGCAGTCGCTCGTGACGATCAAGAACAGCGCGAACGGGGCGACCGCGCCCTACGTCATGCGTTCGAACAACTTCTGGTATTTCGCCGACGTGCCGTTCACCTATATCGGACCGACGGACCGCTACCTCGTGATCTGCGACATCCTGCACGACATCCTGAAGACGAATGCGCCCGTGAACCACCGCGCGCTCGTGCGCTTGGAAGACCTCGACGCGCTCACCACGACGAGCTCGATCCGGCAGTTGAGCAACTATCTGTTCTCGAAGCGCATCCCGTTCACGATGGCGACGATTCCCGTGTACACGGACCCGAACGGCTATTACAACGGCGGCGTCCCCGAGACCATTCACCTCGCGCAGGCGACCGGGCTCAAGTCCGCGCTGAACTACGCATTGCTGCTCGGCGGCTCGATCGTGATGCACGGCTACACGCACCAGTACGATTCGACGCCGAATCTGCAGAATGCGGTCAGCGGCAGCGACTACGAGTTCTGGTACGCGGTCCAGAACCGTCCGGTGGACGAGGACTCTCAACCGTGGGCCGCAAACCGGATGGCCGAGGGTCTCGCCGAATTCAAGAACGCCGGCTACAAGGTGGTCGGCTGGGCCGCGCCGCAGTACCAGATGTCGCCGCTGGCCGCGGCAGCGGCCGCGGCGAATTTCCCGACGTCGTTCCAGCGCGCGGTCTATTACACGGCGACCAACCCGCAGCTCGGCACGGGCGCCGCGAACCAGGACTTTTCCGCAGGCCAGTTCTTCCCGTACATCATCAATTCCGATTACTACGGAGAACGTATCATTCCGGAGAACCTGGGCAGCCTCCAATACAACATCTGCAACATCGACAAGTTTTCCTGCATCGCCTATACGTGGCAGCAGATCGTCACGAACGCGCGATACGGGCTGGTGGTGCGCGACGGCTTCGCATCGTTCTTCTTCCATCCGTACTGGCTCGAGCCCGACCTGAACCTGCCGGCCTACAAGGACTTCCAGAGCCTCGTGACGGGCATCACGAATCTCGGCTACACGTGGGTGGACGGCACGACGGCCAAGTGACGCCACCCAGCGCCGTCCTCGTGGGGCCCCCCGGCCCCCCCGGG
>CAUPOD010000060.1:0-9299 GCA_963512745.1 uncultured Burkholderia sp.
CGGCCGCGCAAGGTGCGCGAGACCACGCCCACGCCGACGACTCCGCCGCCTGCGCGCGCATGAAAGATCCTCGGCACGCGGTTTAGGGACGCCCGGTTTAGTGGCGCTCGGTTAGGGGGCGCTCGGTTAGTGGCGCCCGGTTCAAGGGCACTCGTTTCAGGGGCGTCCGTTTCAGATACGTCCGGTTTCGGCGCACCCGCCCAAAGGTGCCCGCGGTTGAGTGCGCGCGGCCGGTGCCACTCGGCCGGGGTGTTCGGCAAGGAGGCACCGCTAGAAGGCGCGGTCAGAAGCGCCCGGCACCGCTCGGGCCGGCTGAGGCGCGCGGCGGCGCGCAGGGCCTGGCGACTAACTTCGGCGAGGCGTAATAGGCGGCATTTTCGGATGTCGCTTGTTTTTGCACCAATTTTGATCTGGCACCAATAAAAAAGGCACAATCCATGTGCGGATATTAATTAGGGTCTTACCATGTGCATTTATTTGCTATTCCTTTGATTCGTCGCGTATATTCGGACTTCCGGTGCAGCGCGGGATGCGCACGCCGGCCGTCGCGGCTCCCGTTTTTCGCGGATGTTGCAGCGCGGCAGCAGGTTTCGGTTTAACGGCCAGCCGGCCCTATCAAATAGACGGTGCCCACATGAACGACCATCAGCAGCCGCTCCACGCGGTACCCGAAGCGCAGGGTCTCTACGATCCGCAAAACGAGCACGACGCTTGCGGCGTCGGCTTCGTCGCCAGCATCAAGGGCAAGAAGAGCCACGAAATCGTCAAGCAGGGCTTGAAGATCCTCGAGAATCTCGATCACCGCGGCGCGGTCGGCGCCGACCCGCTCATGGGCGACGGCGCGGGCATCCTGATCCAGGTGCCCGATGCGTTCTACCGCGAGGAAATGGCCAAGCAGGGCGTGACGCTGCCGCCCGCGGGCGAGTACGGCGTGGGCATGATCTTCCTGCCGAAGGAAAGCGCGTCGCGCATCGCGTGCGAACAGGAACTCGAGCGCACCGTGAAGGCCGAGGGCCAGACCGTGCTCGGCTGGCGCGATGTGCCGGTCGATACCGACATGCCGATTTCGCCGGCCGTGCGCGCGACCGAGCCCGTGATCCGCCAGATCTTCATCGGCCGCGGCCGCGACATCATGGTCACGGACGCGTTCGAGCGTAAGCTCTACGTGATCCGCAAGACCGCGAGCCACCGCATCCAGGCGCTCAAGCTCCAGCACGGCAAGGAATACTTCGTGCCGTCGATGTCGGCGCGCACGATCGTCTATAAGGGCCTGCTGCTCGCGAACCAGGTCGGCGTCTATTACCGCGACCTGCAGGATCCGCGCGTGGTGTCGGCGCTGGCGCTCGTGCACCAGCGTTTCTCGACCAACACGTTCCCGGCCTGGGAGCTCGCGCACCCGTACCGTCTGATCGCGCACAACGGCGAAATCAACACGGTGAAGGGCAACGTGAACTGGCTCAACGCGCGTACCGGCGCGATCGCGTCGCACGTGCTCGGCGACGACCTGCCGAAGCTGTGGCCGCTGATCTATCCGGGCCAGTCGGATACGGCTTCGTTCGACAACTGTCTCGAGCTGCTCGTGATGGCCGGCTACCCGCTCGCCCACGCGATGATGATGATGATCCCGGAAGCCTGGGAACAGCACTCGCTGATGGACGACAACCGCCGCGCGTTCTACGAGTACCACGCCGCGATGATGGAGCCGTGGGACGGCCCCGCCGCGATCGTGTTCACGGACGGCCGCCAGATCGGCGCGACGCTCGACCGTAACGGCCTGCGTCCCGCGCGCTATATCGTGACCGACGACGATCTCGTGATCCTCGCGTCGGAAGCGGGCACGCTGCCGATCCCCGAGTCGAAGATCGTCAAGAAGTGGCGTCTGCAGCCGGGCAAGATGCTGCTCATCGACATGGAGCAGGGCCGCATCATCGAGGACAAGGAGCTCAAGGACAACCTCGCCAACGCCAAGCCGTACAAGAGCTGGATCGACGCCGTGCGCATCAAGCTCGACGAGATCGAGCCGATCCCGGCCGACCTGCCCGCGCAGGCGCCCGTGGCGTCGCTGCTCGACCGCCAGCAAGCGTTCGGCTACACGCAGGAGGACCTCAAGTTCCTGATGGCGCCGATGGCGCAAGCGGGCGAGGAAGCCGTCGGCTCGATGGGCAACGACGCGCCGCTCGCGGTGATGTCGAGCAAGAACAAGACGCTCTACAACTACTTCCGCCAGCTGTTCGCGCAGGTCACGAACCCGCCGATCGACCCGATCCGCGAGAACCTCGTGATGTCGCTCGTCTCGTTCATCGGGCCGAAGCCGAACCTGCTCGACACGAGCAACATCAATCCGCCGATGCGTCTCGAAGTGTCGCAGCCCGTGCTCGACTTCAAGGACATCGAGAAGATCCGCGCGATCGATCAGCACACGGGCGGCAAGTTCCGCTCGTACGAACTGAACATCTGCTATCCGGTGACCTGGGGCAAGGAAGGTATCGAGGCGCGCCTCGCGTCGCTGTGCGCCGAAGCCGTCGACGCGGTGAAGTCGGGCTACAACATCCTGATCGTGTCGGACCGCAAGACCGATGCCGATCAAGTCGCGATCCCGGCGCTGCTGGCGACCTCGGCGATCCACTCGCATCTCGTGCAGCAAGGTCTGCGCACGAGCACGGGTCTCGTCGTCGAAACGGGTTCGGCGCGCGAAGTGCATCACTTCGCGCTGCTCGCGGGCTACGGCGCGGAAGCCGTGCATCCGTACCTCGCGATGGAAACGCTCGCGCAGATGGCGGATGGGCTGCCCGGCGAGCTGTCGGCCGAGAAGGCGATCTACAACTTCACGAAGGCGATCGGCAAGGGCCTGCAGAAGGTCATGTCGAAGATGGGCATTTCGACCTACATGTCGTACACGGGTGCGCAGATCTTCGAGGCGATCGGCCTGTCGTCGGCGCTGATCGACAAGTACTTCAAGGGCACGGCCTCGAAGATCGGCGGCATCGGCCTGTTCGAGGTGGCCGAGGAAGCCGTGCGCCTGCACCGCGACGCATACGGCGACGATCCGCTGCTCGAGCAGATGCTCGATGCGGGTGGCGATTACGCGTACCGCGTGCGCGGCGAAGAACACATGTGGACGCCCGACGCGATCGCCAAGCTCCAGCATTCGACGCGCAGCAACTCGTATCAGACCTACAAGGAATACGCGAACCTGATCAACGATCAGACCAAGCGCCACATGACGTTCCGCGGGCTGTTCGAATTCAAGTTCGATCCGACCAAGGCGATCTCGATCGACGAGGTCGAGCCGGCCAAGGAAATCGTCAAGCGCTTCGCGACGGGCGCGATGTCGCTCGGCTCGATCAGCAGCGAGGCGCACGCCACGCTCGCGATCGCGATGAACCGCATCGGCGGCAAGTCGAACACGGGCGAGGGCGGCGAGGACGAGAAGCGCTATCGCAACGAACTGCGCGGCATTCCGATCAAGAGCGGCGAGACGCTGAAGTCGATCATCGGCGACGAGATCGTCAGCGACATCCCGCTCAAGGACGGCGATTCGCTGCGTTCGCGCATCAAGCAGGTCGCGTCGGGCCGCTTCGGCGTGACGTCGGAGTACCTGATCTCGGCCGACCAGATCCAGATCAAGATGGCGCAGGGCGCGAAGCCCGGCGAGGGCGGCCAGCTGCCGGGCCACAAGGTCACCGAGTACATCGGCAAGCTGCGTTACTCGGTGCCGGGCGTGGGCCTGATCTCGCCGCCGCCGCACCACGACATCTACTCGATCGAAGATCTCGCGCAGCTGATTCACGATCTCAAGAACGTGAATCCGGCAGCGAGCATCTCGGTCAAGCTCGTGTCGGAAGTCGGCGTGGGCACGGTCGCTACGGGCGTGTCGAAGGCCAAGGCCGATCACATCGTGATCGCGGGCCATGACGGCGGCACGGGCGCTTCGCCGCTGTCGTCGCTCAAGCACGCGGGCTCGCCGTGGGAGCTGGGTCTCGCCGAAACGCAGCAGACGCTGGTGCTGAACGGCCTGCGCGGCCGCGTGCGCCTGCAGGCCGACGGCCAGATGAAGACGGGCCGCGACGTCGTGATCGGCGCGCTGCTCGGCGCCGACGAGTTCGGCTTCGCAACGGCGCCGCTCGTGGTCGAGGGCTGCATCATGATGCGCAAGTGCCATCTGAACACGTGTCCGGTCGGCGTCGCGACGCAGGATGCCGAACTGCGCAAGAAGTTCACGGGCCAGCCCGAACACGTCGTCAACTACTTCTTCTTCGTCGCCGAGGAAGTGCGCGAGATCATGGCGCAGCTGGGCATCCGCAAGTTCGAGGACCTGGTCGGCCGCGCCGATCTGGTCGACCTGCGCCCCGGTATCGATCACTGGAAGGCCAAGGGCCTCGACTTCACGCGCGTGTTCCATCAACCGAACATGCCGGCCGAGATCGCGCGCCGTCACCAAGAAACGCAGGATCACGGCCTCGTGAACGCGCTCGACCACACGCTGATCGAGAAGGCGCAGGATGCGCTCGAATCGGGCGAACGCGTGTCGTTCATCCAGCCCGTGCGCAACCTGAACCGCACGGTGGGCGCGATGCTGTCCGGCGAAGTGGCGAAGAAGTACGGTCATGAAGGGCTGCCCGACGACACGATCCACATCCAGCTCAAGGGCACGGCGGGGCAGAGCTTCGGCGCGTTCCTCGCGCACGGCATCACGCTCGATCTGGTCGGCGACGGTAACGACTACGTGGGCAAGGGCCTGTCGGGCGGCCGCATCATCATCCGTCCGACCACCGATTTCCGCGGCGAATCGGCCGACAACATCATCTGCGGCAACACGGTGATGTACGGCGCGCTGGAAGGGGAGTCGTATTTCCGCGGCGTCGCGGGCGAACGCTTCTGCGTGCGCAACTCGGGCGCGACGGCGGTCGTCGAGGGCACGGGCGATCACGGCTGCGAATACATGACGGGCGGCACGGTGGTCGTGCTCGGCGAGACCGGGCGCAACTTCGCGGCCGGCATGTCGGGCGGCATCGCCTACGTGTACGACCCGGAGCACACGTTCTCGGGCAAGTGCAATCACTCGATGGTGGCGCTCGACCGCGTGCTCACGGAAGCCGAGCAGGCGCGCGAGATCGACCGCGCGGTCTGGCACCACGGCCGCTCCGACGAAGCGCAGCTCAAGGAACTGATCGAGCGGCACTTCGAGTACACGGGTTCGCCGCGCGCCAAGGAACTGCTCGAGGACTGGGCCGAGGCGCGCCGCCACTTCGTCAAGGTGTTCCCGCACGAATACAAGCGCGCGCTCAAGGAACTCAGCGAGAAGCACGCCGAGCGGGAAGCCGTGGTCGCCTGAGTCCGCGCATTCCGGCACTCACCAACAATGACATGCGCCCGCCGTGCGCGGCGGGCGTTTCAAACCCTACATCGATAGAGACGAGAACCTTATGGGCAAGGTCACCGGCTTCATGGAATACGAACGGCGTCACGAGGCGTACGAAGCGCCGCTGACGCGGGTCAAGCATTACAAGGAATTCGTCGCGGCGCTGTCCGATGCCGATGCGCAGATCCAGGGCGCGCGCTGCATGGACTGCGGCATTCCGTTCTGCAACAACGGCTGTCCCGTCAACAACATCATTCCGGACTTCAACGATCTGGTGTTCCAGCAGGACTGGCATCAGGCGCTGCAAGTCCTGCAGCTGACCAACAACTTCCCCGAGTTCACGGGCCGTATTTGCCCGGCGCCGTGCGAATCGGCTTGCACGCTCGGCATCACCGAAGAGCCGGTCGGCATCAAGTCGATCGAGCACGCGATCATCGACAAGGGCTGGGCCGAGAACTGGGTCGTGCCGCAGCCGCCGAAGTTCAAGACCGGCAAGAAGGTGGCCGTGGTCGGTTCGGGCCCCGCGGGGCTGGCCGCCGCGCAGCAGCTCGCGCGCGCGGGCCACGACGTGACCGTGTTCGAGAAGAACGACCGCGTGGGCGGCCTGCTGCGCTACGGGATTCCCGATTTCAAGCTCGAGAAGTGGCAGATCGACCGCCGCGCCAAGCAGATGGAAGCCGAAGGCGTGACGTTCCGTACCAACGTTTATATCGGCAACGACGGTAAGCTGCCGGTCGGGGTCAATTCGACCGCGACGGAAGTCGTCTCGGGCGCCGCATTGCGTGCCGAGTACGACGCCGTGGTGATCGCGGGCGGCTCCGAGACGCCGCGCGATCTGCCCGTGCCGGGCCGCGAGCTCGACGGCATTCACTTCGCGATGGAATTCCTGCCGCAGCAGAACCACGTGAATGCGGGCGACAAGGTCAAGGATCAATTGCTCGCTACCGGCAAGCACGTGGTCGTGATCGGCGGCGGCGATACGGGCTCCGACTGCGTGGGCACGTCGAACCGCCATGGTGCGGTCGGCGTCACGCAGTTCGAGCTGCTGCCGCAGCCGCCCGAGCAGGAGAACAAGCCGATGGTCTGGCCGTACTGGCCGACCAAGCTGCGCACCTCGTCGTCGCACGAGGAAGGCTGCGAGCGCGATTGGTCGGTGGCGACCAAGCGCTTCGAGGGCAGCGACGGCAAGGTCGAAAAGCTGATCGCCGTGCGTCTCGAATGGAAGGACGGCAAGATGCACGAAGTGCCGGGCTCGGAGTTCGAGATCAAGGCCGATCTCGTGCTGCTCGCGATGGGCTTCACGCAGCCGGTGTCGTCGGTGCTCGAAGCTTTCGGCGTCGATAAGGATGCACGCGGCAACGCGCGTGCGTCGACCGAGGGCGACAAGGCTTATTACACGTCGGTGGACAAGGTATTCGCGGCAGGCGATATGCGCCGCGGCCAGTCTCTCGTGGTATGGGCGATCCGCGAAGGGCGCCAGTGCGCGCGCGCGGTCGATGCGTTCTTGATGGGGGAGTCGAAGCTGCCGCGGTGAGGGCGACGCGCGCGGTCCTGGCTAGGGGGCGCGCGCTTGCAGCTTGATGCAGCTTTGAAATCGGCCGGGCGTCTTTTCTTTTTCGAGGAGACGCCCGGTTTTTCTTTGCCGGTGCGAAATGCGGTCGACGTGCGCGAGTGCGGCGCGTCTACGCGGCTGCTTGCTCTGCCGTATCGCTCGCGCGCCGCACTTCGAGCGTCTGCGTGTGGAACGCGTCGAGCGACTCGCGATGCGCGACGCTGACGATCGCCGTGCGCGGCAACTCCGTTTCGAACAGGCGGTACAGACGCGCTTCGTTGTCGGGGTCGAGCGCGCTCGTGGCTTCGTCGAGGAACAGGAAATCGGGCTTGTGCAGCAGCACGCGCGCGCCGGCGAGGCGTTGCTGTTCGCCGGGGGACAGCCTGCGCTGCCAGTGTGCGCTTTCCTCCAACTGTTCCCGATAATCGGCGAGGCCGCATGCTTGCAGCGCGGCGCGGCAGTCCGCATCGTCGAACCGATCGGCGGGGGACGGATAGGTCAGCGCGGCCTTGAGCGTACCGATCGGAAGGTAGCACTGCTGTGGGACGAACAGCATGCGCGCGCGTGCCGGTTCGTCGATGGTGCCTTGTCCGTACGGCCACAGTCCCGCGAGCGCGCGCAGCAGCGTGCTTTTGCCGGCACCCGACGGTCCGCGGATCAGCCAGCGCGCGCCGGGTAGGATCGCGAGGTCGCGGATTTGCGCGAGCGGCGTTCCGTCGGGCAGCGACAGACGCAAGCCGCGCGTGCGCAGCAGGTCGGCGTCCACCTGGCGCACGGCAATCGTGTCGCCGTCGGCGGAAGCGCGGATGCCCGCGAGCGCCTCGGTTGGTGCTTGCTGCGTCTCAGCGTACACGACGCGCTGGAATTCGAGCAGACGATTCACCGTCGCGCGCCATTCGGCGAGCGTGGAGAAGCTGTTGATGAACCACGAAAACGAATCGCTGACCGTGCCGAACGCATCGCCGATCCGCATCAGCACGCCGAAGCTGTACGCGCCTGCGAAATAGCGCGGCGAGGCTACCACGAGCGGAAAGATGATGGCGATCTGCGCATAGATGCTCAGTACGAACGTCAGGCGCTTCGAGTACTTCATGACGCGCCACCAATTGTCGCGAATCTGCTGGAACAGGGTAAGCGCATTGGCGCGCTCGGTGTTCTCGCCGTCGTAGAACGCGATCTGCTCGGCGTTTTCGCGCACGCGGATCAGGCCGAAACGGAAATTGGCCTCGACCTGCTGCTGCCTGTAGTTGATCGGGATCAACGGGCGCCCGACCAGGCGCGTGACCACCGAGCCGCCGATCGCATAGATCGCGGCGGCCCACACCATGTAGCCCGGAATCTCGAAGTGCCGCCCGGCCAGCGTGAAGCTCAGCGCGCCCGCGATGCTCCACAGGATCGTGATGAACGTGACCAGCGTGACGACGGTCGACAGGAGGTCGAGCGTGAGGCTCAGCGTCGTGCCCGCGAACGATTGCAGATCGTCGGCGATTCGCTGGTCGGGGTTGTCGGCCGCGCGGTCGCGTTCGATCCGGTAGAACGCGCGTTGCCCGAGCCACCCATGCAGGAATTCGCCTGTCAGCCACTGGCGCCAGCGGAAGCCCAGCATCTGGCGCAGATAGTTGCGGTAGACGGCCAGGAACACGTATGCGAACGCGAGGCCCGAGAACACCATCAGCAGATGCGGGAAATGCGTGACGTCCTTGTTCTGGAACGCGTTGTAGAAATCGGTGTTCCACGCGTTGATGCGCACGTTGATCCAGACGATCACGAGATTCATCGCCACGATCGTGAGGAGCAGGCTCCATGCGGTCAGGCGCTGGCCCGGCGCGATCCAGTAAGGTTTGACGAGCTGCCAAACGGTGAACTTGGAACCGGCGCGCGGCGCGGCGGGCTGGAGCGGAGGGGCGATCGGCTGGTTCATCTTCGGGAGTGAGTCGTTTGTTGCATCTGCGACGCATTGTGCCACCCTTGTCGGCGCCCGCGCGATTTGCCGGATTGGCGCGCGGGCGTGCCCCGCGTTTGCTGGCGCTTCCCCTTTTGTGGTCTAATGACCGCCGACGAAACAGGGGTGCTTCGCGCTATGGGGCGAGGCTGAGAGAGACCCTTCGCACCCGATCCGGGTAATACCGGCGCGGGAAGTTTCCGACTCCGCCGGCCGCCTCGCCCTATGCCCAACTTGCGGGCGAGCGCCGACCGGCCGGCCTCTTGCCGGTTTCGTCCTTTTGAATGCGCGCCCGTGCGCGCGCCGCGGAAGGATTCGATGGCCGTTCTCTCTTTAGTCATGCCTGTCGCCGCCCGCCGTTCGAGCTGGGCGCGGCCGAGTCGCGCCCGCTGTGCGGAGGCGCGATGAACATGCACGATCAACCCGATTTCGCGGTGCTCGGC
>CAUPOD010000061.1:0-9273 GCA_963512745.1 uncultured Burkholderia sp.
CGCTAGTTCGATCTGTGGGGGGTGCGATAATTTATCTAGGCCGGCTGGCCGGCCCGGACGTAAAGGCGGGTTCAATGAGCGGGGCCTAAAAAAATGGGGGGGGCGCGGTTTGGCGCCCCGCCCTTCTTGTTTCCGGACCAACCTGCTGTGCTGCCTACATCCGTCTAGCGAACGAACCGCGTCTGCCCGGTCAATGCGGGTTGCTCTCCACCGCGGCCAGGCGCCCGAAGCGGCCGCTCTGGAAATCGCGGATGGCCTGCTCGATCTCGGCCGGCGTGTTCATCACGAACGGGCCGTAGGCGGCCATGGGCTCGTCGATCGGCTCGCCGCTCAGCAGCAGCGCCACGCTGTCGCGTGCGGCGCCGACTTCGATCTCGTTGCCCGCGTCGCCGAGCATGGCCAGCGACGCATCGCGCGTGAGTTCGGTGCCGTTGACCGTGACCGATCCGCTCAGCAGCACGAGCGTCGCGGTGTGGCCGTCCGGCACGCGCAGGCGCGTGCTGCCGCCGGCCTTGAGCCGCATATCCCACACGTTGAGCGGCGAGAAGGTCAGCGCCGGCCCGCGGTGCGTGTCGTACTCGCCCGCGATCACGCGCAGCTGCCCTGCGCCGTCGGGCAACGGCACGGCCGGGATCTCGGCATCGAGCAGGGTCTGGTAGCGCGGCGGGGTCATCTTGTCGCGCGCGGGCAGGTTGACCCACAGCTGCACCATTTCGAGCATGCCGCCGTGCTGCGTGAAGTCCTGCGAATGGAACTCTTCGTGCATGATGCCGCTGCCGGCCGTCATCCACTGCACGTCGCCGGGGCCGATCTTGCCGCCGCCGCCGCTCGAATCGCGGTGTTCGACCTCGCCCGAGTAGACGATGGTCACGGTTTCGAAGCCGCGGTGCGGGTGCTGGCCTACGCCGCGCGGCTGCGTGCCCGGCGCGAATTCGAGCGGGCCTGCGTAGTCGAGCAGCAGGAACGGGCTCGGCGGGTTTGCACTGCCCTGATGCGAAAACAGCGAGCGCACCGGGAAGCCGTCGCCAACCCAATGGCCCGACGGCGCGGTGCGGACATCCAATACGGTCTTGCGCATTACGCTCTCCTGGTGGGGAATCGATCAATGCTACAAGGTTAGACTCGATCGAGCCCCGGCGGAAGCGCCGCGGCTGGGCCGCACTGTTCCATCAGTGGGACGCCGGGCCGGCCCCTTGCCGGGACGGCCCAGCGGCGCGTCGGAGCTGCATCGATCGCGCATCCCCGACGCATGAGCGCCAGGCTACGCGCTCGGCGCGGCGGCCGCCGCCGCGGCTGCGGTGAACTGCTTGATATCGGTATCGGGCGCGGCCAGCGCGTCGAGATCGAGCTCGATGCCCGTACCCGCGAGCTTCTTGCCGCACAGGAAATCGGCCATCGCGTTGACGGCGTCCACGGCGAGCAGTGTGCGCCCCTTCAGATAGTAGAGCGCGAAGCTGCGCGCCTCGGGCGTGCCGCGCACGACGATGCGGTCGTGGCCGCCGTGCAGGCCGGCCGTCTGCAGCTTCAGGTCGTATTGATCGGACCAGAACCACGGCACCTCGCATGCGGGGCGCGGCTTGCCCGCGATCGCGCTGGCCGCGAGCTTCGCCTGTTCGAGCGCGTTGTGCACGCTCTCGAGACGCCCGCTGCGGCCGTAGTGCGCGAGCGGCCGCAGCGTGCAGTCGCCGATCGCGAAGATGTCGGGGTCCGAGGTGCGCGCATCGTCGTCGACGACGATGCCGTTGTCGCATTCCAGTCCGGCCGCTTCCGCGAGCGCCACGTCGGGCACGATGCCGATGCCGACGAGCGCGACCGCTGCCGGCACGATCTCGCCCGATGCGAGCTTGATGCCGGCGAGTTTGCCGTCGTCGCCGACGAACGCATCGATCTTCGCGTCGAGGCGCAGATCGACGCCCTGGGCGCGATGCTCGTTCTGATAGAACGCCGACACGAGTTCGCTCGTGACGCGGCCGAGCACGCGCGGCGCGGCTTCGAACACGGTCACGTCGAAGCCGAGCTGGCGCGCGGCGGCCGCCGCTTCGAGGCCGATGTAGCCCGCGCCGATCACGGCCACGCGTGCGCCGGGCTGCAGGCGCGCGCGCAGCGCGTCGGAATCCGCGAGCGTGCGCAGCGTGAGCACGCCGTCGAGCGTCGCGCCCTCGAGCGCGAACGGGCGCGGCTGCGAACCGGTCGCGAGGATCAGCTTGGCGTAGGGCAGCGACGTGCCGTCGGTCAGTTCGACGCGCTTGGCGGCGCGGTCCACGGCGCGCACGGCGACGCCGGTCTTCAAGTCGATCTGCTGTTCCGCGTAGAAGTTCGCGGGTTTGAACGCGAGCCGTTCGGCCGGCATTTCGCCCTTCAGATAGGCCTTGCTCAGCGGCGGGCGCTGATAGGGCGCGACGGGTTCCGCGCCGATCAGCGTGACGGCGCCCTGATAGCCGTATTGGCGCAGCAGCGCCGCCGCATTGCCGCCCGCGTGTCCCGCGCCGACGATCACCACGCCGGCTTGTGCCTGATTGTCCACCTGTTCTTTCTCCCTGCATCTAGTTAGTTGAGGCTGGCGTGCAAGATAGCATGCCGCCGTATCCGCGCGGCCGAGGCGGGCCTCGAACAAGGCGGCCGTGCACGCCGCGTGCGCACCGCCGTGGCGTTATCGGGGCGCAACCAATTCGATGCGTGCGGCGCCACGCCGGTGCGCGGCGCGCGCCGTTTGCACTGCGGCGGTGCGGTAAACCGGGGCATGCGCGGGCGTCGCGCATGCCGTGATGGCGCCGCAAAGCCTTGATTCACGGGATTTTCCGGGGCAGTGGCACGGATGCTGCTAAAGAACATGCGTACCCGGCAACGGCGCCGGGTTACATGTTAGGCGCGGCACGAGACGATCTGGCTCGGCAGCGTCCTCCAGGACAACGGTGTCCCCTCGCGAGAGCGAGCGGACGCCGTTTTTTTTTGGTCGAGCAACGGCGCTACGACGGTTTGCCGCGCGGTTTCCCAGCGAACAGTGCGGCCCGCTTACGGGAACAACCATCATGGATCGCAGCTTCTGGCGCAGTGGACATACCCCCACGCTCTTCTCGGCGTTTCTCTATTTCGACCTCAGCTTCATGGTCTGGTATCTGCTCGGCCCGTTGCAGATTCAGATGGCCAAGACGCTCGAGCTGAGCACGCAGCAGCGTGCGCTGATGGTGGCCACGCCGATCCTCGCGGGCGCGCTGCTGCGCCTGCCGATGGGCATGCTGGCCGATCGCATCGGCGCCAAGCGCGCGGGCATCATCGGCCAGGTCGTGGTGATGGCGACGCTGTTCGCGGCCTGGCAGCTCGGCGTGCACAGCATGGCGCAGGCCCTGCTGCTCGGCGCGTTCCTCGGCTTCGCGGGCGCCTCGTTCTCGGTCGCGCTGCCGCTCGCGTCGCGCTGGTATCCGCCGCAGCATCAAGGCACCGCGATGGGCATCGCGGGCGCCGGCAACTCGGGCACCGTGCTGGCCGCGCTGTTCGCGCCGATGCTGGCCGTCGCGTTCGGCTGGACCAACGTGTTCGGCCTCGCGTGCATTCCGCTCGTGCTCGTGTTCGCGACTTACCTAATCTGCGCCAAGGACGCGCCGGGGCAGACCGCGCACAAGCGCTGGTCCGACTACGCACGCATGCTCGCGCACGGCGACAGCTGGTGGTTCATGTTCTTCTACGCGCTCACGTTCGGCGGTTTCTCGGGCTTCGCGAGCGCGCTGCCCGGCTACTTCCACGATCAGTTCGCGTTCGGTCCGAAGGCCGCGGGCTGGGCCACGGCCGCGTGCGTGTTCGCGGGTTCGGTGATGCGTCCGTGCGGCGGCATGCTGGCCGACCGCATCGGCGGCACGCGCTCGCTGCTCGGCGTGTATGGCGCGGTGGCCGTGTTGATCGGCCTGGCCGGGTTCAGCACTGGGCTGCCCGTGCTGTCGCTGGTGCTGTTCATCGGCGCGATGCTGTGCCTCGGCGCAGGCAACGGCGCGGTGTTCCAGCTCGTGCCGCAGCGCTTCGGCAAGGACCTCGGCGTGATGACGGGGCTGATCGGCATGGCGGGCGGCATCGGCGGCTTCGCGCTCGCGTCGAGCCTCGGCGCGATCAAGCAGGCCACCGGCGAATACGCGGCCGGACTCTGGCTGTTCGCGGCGCTCGCGCTGATCGGCTGGTTCGGGCTCAGCTTCGTCAAGGAACGCTGGCGCTCGGCCTGGACCGGCATTGCGGCACGCGTTTGAGTCGGCCGCGCCGCCTCGCTCATTGGATCGACCCACAGGAATCATCGCTATGAACAAGCCCCGACTCGTCGTAATCGGCAACGGCATGGCCGGCATCCGCACGCTCGAAGAACTGTTCGCGCTGTCGCCCGAGCTGTACGACGTCACCGTGTTCGGCGCCGAACCGTATCCGAACTACAACCGCATCCTGCTGTCGCCCGTGCTCGCGGGCGAGCAGACGTTCGCCGACATCGTGCTCAATCCGCTCGAATGGTACGAGGCGCACGGCGTGCATCTGCATCTCGGCCGGAGCATCGCGCGCATCGACCGGCGCCGCCGCGTCGTGATCGACGCGGACGGGGCGGAGACGCCGTACGACCGGCTGCTGATCGCGACGGGCTCGTCGCCGTTCATCCTGCCCGTGCCGGGCAAGGACCTGAACGGCGTGATCACGTACCGCGACATCTACGACACCGAGGCCATGATCGAGGCGGCCAAGGTCAAGCGGCGCGCGGTGGTGATCGGCGGCGGCTTGTTGGGCCTGGAGGCGGCGAACGGCCTGATGCTGCGCGGCATGGACGTCACGGTCGTGCATCTGACGGACACGCTGCTCGAACGCCAGCTCGACGCGACCGCGGGCAAGCTGCTGCAGCGTTCGCTCGAAGAGCGCGGGCTCACGTTCCTGATGTCGAAGGCGACGTCCGAGATCGTCGGCAACGAGGCGGGCGACGTCACGGCGATCCGCTTCAAGGACGGCAGCGAGATCCCGACCGATCTCGTCGTGATGGCGGCCGGCATCCGCCCCAACACCGCGCTCGCCGAGAGCGCAGGGCTCTATTGCAATCGCGGCATCGTGGTCAGCGACACGCTGCAGACCTACGACCCGCGCGTCTATGCCGTGGGCGAATGCGTGAGCCATCGCGGCATAGCGTACGGCCTCGTCGCGCCGCTGTTCGAGCAGGCCAAGGTCTGCGCGAATCACCTCGCGCTGATGGGGATCGGCAGCTACAAGGGCTCGGTGCTGTCGACCAAGCTCAAGGTCACGGGCATCGATCTGTTCTCGGCCGGCGATTTCCTCGGCGGCGACGGCACCGAGGAGATCGTGTTGTCCGATCCGGCGGGCGGGGTCTACAAGAAGCTCGTGATCAAGGACGACCAGCTCGTGGGCGCGTGCCTGTACGGCGACACGTCCGACGGCGCGTGGTACTTCAAGCTGCTGCGCGAGGGCCGCAAGCTCGGCGAGCTGCGCGACCACATCATGTTCGGCGAATCGAGCGTCGGCGACGTCGGCGTGGCGGGCCACAACCGCGCGGCCGCGATGGCCGACAGCGACGAGGTGTGCGGCTGCAACGGCGTGTGCAAGGGCACGATCGTCAAGGCGATCACCGAGAAGGGCCTGTTCACGCTCGACGAGGTCAAGAAGAACACCAAGGCCGCGAGTTCGTGCGGCTCGTGCTCGGGCCTCGTCGAACAGATTCTCATGAGCACGGTCGGCACGAGCTTCCAGGAAACGCCGAAGACCAAGGCCGTGTGCGGCTGCACCGATCACACGCACGACGAGGTGCGCCGCGCGATCCGCGAGCACAAGCTGTTCACGCACGCGCAGGCGTTCGACTTCCTGAACTGGCGTACGCCGAACGGCTGCGCGACGTGCCGCCCCGCGATCAACTATTACCTCGTATCCACCTGGCCGCGCGACGCCGTGGACGATCCGCAGAGCCGCTTCGTCAACGAGCGCGTGGCCGCGAACATCCAGAAGGACAACACGTTCTCGGTCGTGCCGCAGATGAAGGGCGGCGTGACGACGCCCGACGAACTGCGCCGCATCGCCGATGTCGCGGACAAGTACCGCATCCCGATGGTCAAGGTCACGGGCGGCCAGCGCATCGATTTGCTCGGCGTGAAGAAGGAAGACCTCGTCAACGTGTGGGCCGATCTCGGCATGAAGTCGGGCCATGCGTACGGTAAGTCGATCCGCACCGTGAAGACCTGCGTGGGCAGCGAGTTCTGCCGCTTCGGCACGCAGAACAGCACGCAGATGGGCATCGATCTGGAAACCATGCTCGCCAACATGTGGTCGCCGCACAAGGTCAAGCTCGCGGTGTCGGGCTGCCCGCGCAACTGCGCCGAGGCCGGCATCAAGGACGTCGGCGTGATCGCCGTCGACAGCGGCTGGGAACTCTACGTCGGAGGCAACGGCGGCATCAAGACCGAGGTCGCGCAGTTCCTCGCCAAGGTCAAGACGGCCGACGAGGTCAAGGAATACACGGGCGCATTCCTGCAGCTGTATCGCGAGGAAGCGCATTACCTCGACCGCACCGTGCATTACCTCGAGCGCGTCGGCCTCGATTACGTGAAGCGCCGCGTGGTCGAGGACGCCGAAAGCCGCCGCGCATTGTTCGAGCGGCTGCTGTACGCGCTCGACGGGCTGCCCGATCCGTGGGAAGCGCGCATCGCCGGCAAGCAGCGCAACGAATACATCCCGATCACCCTGGTAGAGGCTTAAGGAATCGTCATGACCGAACTGCTCACCCCCGTCTGGACCGAAGTTTGCGCCGTGACCGACATCCCGCGCCTCGGCGCGCGCGTGCTCGCGCGCGCCGAAGGCGACATCGCGATCTTCCGCACCGCGCAGGACCAGGTGTTCGCGCTGCTCGACCGCTGCCCGCACAAGGGCGGCGCGCTCTCGGAGGGGATCGTCGCGGGCCATACCGTCACGTGTCCGCTGCACGCCTGGAACATCTCGCTCGAAACAGGCCACGCGTGCGCGCCCGACGAGGGCTGCGCGCGCCGCTTTCCGGTCAAGGTCGAGTTCGGCACCGTGTTCATCGAACTCTCGTGAGTTTCCCGAACCCGGCGCCGTCATCCGTTACGCGAACCTAGCCAGCGAGCCGACTCCATGAAAACCGTGACCCGTTCCACTTGCTGTTATTGCGGCGTGGGCTGTGGCGTGCTGATCGAAACCGAGGACGGCCGCATCACCGGCATCGAGGGCGACCCCGAGCATCCGGCCAACTACGGGCGCCTCTGCACCAAGGGGCGCACGCTGCCGCTGACCGCGCAGAGCCTTACGGGCCGCGCGCTGCGGCCCGAACTGCGCATCGCGCGCAGCGCCGCGCGCGTGCCCGCAAGCTGGAACGGCGCGCTCGAACTCGTGGCCGCGCGCTTCGCGGAAATCATCGAACGGCACGGGCCCGATTCCGTGGCGTTCTATCTGTCGGGCCAGTTGCTGACCGAGGACTATTACGTCTTCAACAAGCTCGCGAAGGGCTTGGTCCGCACCAACAACATCGACACGAATTCGCGCCTGTGCATGTCGAGCGCCGTGACGGGCTACAAGAAGGCGTTCGGCGCGGACGGCCCGCCCACGTGCTACGACGATCTCGAACACGCGCACACAGTGCTGTTCGCGGGCAGCAACATGGCGTACGCGCACCCGGTGCTGTACCGCCGGCTGGAGGAGGCGAAAGCGCGCCATCCCGAGCGGCGCTGGATCGTCGTCGATCCGCGCCGCACCGACATGGCCGCACTGGCCGACCTGCATCTCGCGATTCAGCCGGGCACCGACGTCGCGTTGTTCAACGGCATGCTTCATCACCTGATCTGGGAGGGGCTGCTCGACCGCGCCTATATCGACGCGCATACCAGCGGCTTCGCCGCGCTCAAGGAGCTCGTGCGCGATTACACGCCGCGCATGGCGGCCGAGATCTGCGGCATCGACGCGGGCGCGCTGCGCCAGGCGGCCGAATGGTTCGGCGCGAGTCCGGCCGCGCTATCGCTGTATTGCATGGGCCTCAATCAGTCCAGCCACGGCACGGCCAAGAACCTCGCGCTGATCAATCTGCATCTGGCCACGCGCCAGCTCGGCAAACCGGGCGCAGGGCCGTTTTCGCTGACGGGGCAGCCGAACGCGATGGGCGGCCGCGAAGTCGGTGGCATGGCGACGATGCTGGCAGCCCATCGCGAGATCGGCGATCCCGCGCAGCGCGCCGAGATCGAGGCGTTGTGGGGCGTGCAGGGACTCTCGGCGCGTCCGGGTCTGCCCGCCGTCGAGATGTTCGAGGCGCTGCATCGCGGCGAGATCAAGGCGGTGTGGATCGCATGCACGAACCCCGCGCATTCGATGCCGGACAGTCTGCGCGTGCGCGAAGCGCTGGCCCGCGCCGAGTTCGTCGTGGTGCAGGAAGCGTTCATGCAGACCGATACGGTGCCGTACGCGGACGTGCTGCTGCCTGCCGCGAGCTGGGGCGAAAAGGGCGGCACCGTGACCAACTCGGAGCGCCGCATCTCGCGCGTGCACGAGGCGCTCGACGCGCCCGGCGAGGCGAAGCCCGACTGGTGGATCGCCGCGCAGGTCGCGCGCCGGCTCGCAGCGCGTCTTGGTCTCGATGCAGGGCTGTTCGATTTTGAGGATGCCGAATCGATATTCGACGAACACCGCAAGCTGACCGTCGGCCGCGATCTCGATATCGGCGGCCTGTCGTACGCACGACTCGAAAGCGCGGGGCCGCAGCAATGGCCGTTCCCGGCGCATGCCGCCACGGGCGCCGCGCGCCGCTATGAGGACGGCGTATTCGCGACCGCGGACGGCCGCGCGCGCTTCCATGCCGAGCCGTACCGGCCCGTGGCCGAGAACGTCGACGCGCGGTTCCCGTTCCGCCTGACCACGGGGCGCCTGCGCGATCAATGGCACGGCATGAGCCGCAGCGGGCGTGTCGGCGCGCTGTTCGCGCACGCGCCCGAACCGGCGCTGTCGATGCATCGCGGCGATGCGGCGCGGCGCGGCATCAAGGACGGCGACCTCGTGCGCGTGGCGAGCCGGCGCGGTTCGCTCGTGCTGCCCGTACAGCTGTCCGACGAAGTGACATCGGGCACGCTGTTTGCGCCGATGCATTGGAACGGCCAGTTCCTCAACAGCGGCGGCATCAATCAGACCACCGTGGCGGCCGTCGATCCGCATTCGCGCCAGCCCGAGCTCAAGCACGCGGCCGTGGCCGTCGAACCCGCGCAGCTGCCGTGGCGGCTGCTCGCCGCGCGCCGCGGCGGCGACGTGCTCGCGCTG
>CAUPOD010000062.1:0-9269 GCA_963512745.1 uncultured Burkholderia sp.
CGCGCAGCTGGCCGCGCGCGGCGCGCGCGCTGTCGGCCTCGATCACGCCTTTTTGCGGCCGCCCGCCCGCATCGATCGCTTCGAACCGAAAGGCCGGCACTACGCGCCTCCCGTCACGCGCACCACTTCTTCGAGCGAGGTCGTGCCGTTTTCGAGCCAGCGCTCGGCATCCTCGCGCAGCGTGCGCATGCCCTCGGCGCGGCCCGCGGCGAGAATCTCGGCGTCGGGCGCGTTGCCGTGAATCAGCGGCCGGATCGCCGCATCGACCGTGAGCAGCTCGTAGATGCCGCGCCGCCCCGCGTACCCCGAAAACCCGCAGCGCTCGCAGCCCACCGGATACCAGCTGCGCCGCCCGTCCTCGTGCCGCTCCTCCTTGCAATGCACGCACAGCTGGCGCACGAGCCGCTGCGCGAGCACGCCGAGCAGCGACGACGAGAGCAGATACGGCTCGACGCCCATGTCGACGAGACGCGTGACGGCCGAGGCCGCATCGTTCGTATGCAGCGTGGCGAGCACGAGGTGGCCCGTCAGCGACGCCTGCACGGCGATCTGCGCCGTTTCGAGATCGCGGATTTCGCCGATCATGATGACATCGGGGTCCTGCCGCAGAATCGAGCGCAGCGCGCGCGCGAAGCCCATGCCGATGCGCTCGTTGACCTGCGTCTGGCCGATCCCCGACAGGTCGTACTCGATCGGGTCCTCGACGGTCAGAATGTTCGACGTATCGGCTTCGAGCCGCGTCAGCGACGCGTACAGCGTCGTGGTCTTGCCCGACCCCGTCGGCCCCGTCACGAGCACGATGCCGTGCGGACGCGAGATCAACCGGTCGAACTGGTCGCGCGTGTCGCGCGCCATGCCGAGCGCCTCGAGGTTCAGGCGCTGCGCGTTCTTTTCGAGCAGACGCAGCACCGCGCGTTCGCCGTGCCCGGTCGGCAGCGTCGATACGCGCACGTCGACGGGACGTCCGCCCACGCGCAGCGTGATGCGGCCGTCCTGCGGCAGGCGCTTCTCGGCGATGTCGAGCTGCGCCATGATCTTGATGCGCGAAATCAGCGCCGCATGCAGCGCCTTGTTCGGCCGCACCACGTCGCGCAGCGTGCCGTCCACGCGAAACCGCACCACGGATGCGTCCTCGAACGGCTCGATATGGATGTCGGACGCCTGCTCGCGCGCGGCCTGCGTGAGCAGCGCATTGATCATGCGGATGATCGGCGCGTCGTCCTCCGATTCGAGCAAATCCTCGATCTCGGGAATGTCCTGCATCAGGCGCGACAGATCCACTTCGCCCTCGACCTCGCCGACCACCTGCGCGGCGGTGCCGTCGTGGCGCGCGTATGCGAGATTGATCGCCTGCGCGAGTTCGTCGGGCGGCAGGCGCCGCACCGAGAGCGCGCCGAACTGGCGCGCGATCTCGCCGAGCGCGCTGGCCTGCGTGCGATCGCTGACGCAAACCTCGAGGCCTTCGCCCGCGTGCCGGTGCGTGATCAAGATTTGTCCGGCCTTCGCGAACCCGTACGGCACGAGGCGCGCCACCGACTGCGCGACGTCCGCACCGCCCGAAGGCGCGCCGGCGGATGGACCCGCAGCGTTGCGCGGCTCGCTCACTGGCTCGCTCCGGTACCGGTGGCGGTAGCCGTGCCGTTCGCGCCGGCCGGCACCGGCGAAGTCACCGCCGCGGGCGAATCGGACTGGAGCCGCTGAACCGGCTGCGCAGGCTGGCTCGGGTTGACCGGCACGACCTGCAGCTGCTGGCGCCGCATCGCGTCGAGATTGAACAGGTTCATGTCCGCCGACGCGCCCTGGCGCGGACCTTCCGGCATCGGCGGCACCACGGGATCGTCCTTGTCGTAGATCAGGCGGTTGTCGGACTTGTACGCGCCTTGCACGCCCTGCACGTAGTCGTAGCGGTTCGCCGTGATCGCATCGGCCGTGTCGCCGTCGCGAATGATCACCGGACGCAGGAATACCATGAGGTTGGTTTTCTGGCGCGACTTCGATTCCGAGCGGAACAGCTGGCCGATCCACGGAATGTCGCCGAGCAGCGGCACCTTGTTGTTGCTGACCTGATAGTTGTCCTGCATCAAGCCGCCGAGCACGATGATCTGGCCGTTGTCGCACAGCACCGTGGACTGGATCGAACGCTTCGTGAAGGTCGGGCCCGCGGGATTCGTCGTGGTATTGGTCGTGCCGCCGACCACCGCCGAATTCTCCGTATACAACTGGAGCTTGAGCAAGCCGCCCTCCGTGATCTGCGGCTTCACGTGCAGCGTGAGGCCGACGTCGACGCGGTCGTAGGTATTGAACGCCGAATTCGAGGTGCCGCTCGTGAGGTTAGAGTACGAGCCCGTCGCGATCGGCACGTTCTGGCCGACCACGATCTTGGCTTCTTCGTTGTCGAGCGTGATCAGGTTCGGCGTGGACAGCACGTTCGCGTCGTTCGAACCCGCGAACGCCTGCAGCAGCCCGCCGAGTCCGCGTACGCCGAACATGTTGCGCAGCCAGCCCACGTTGAGGCCGCTGCTCAGGCCCGCGCTCGCGAGCCCGGTCGCGCCGCTCGCCAATGCCGCGGTCAAATTGACGATGTTGTTGCCGCCGACGCCGCCCACCGTGCTGTTGGCTGCGCCGCCCGAGCCGAGCGTGCTGCCCGCGTACAGCGAATTGTTCGCGACCTGCCACTGAATCCCGAGGTTCGCGCCCGTATTCGAATTCAGCTCGACGATCAGCGCCTCGATATAGACCTGCGCGCGGCGCGCATCGAGCTGGTCGATCACGGCGCGCAGGTTGCGATAGACCGGATCGGCCGCGGTGATGATCAGCGAGTTGGTCGGCGCGTCGGCCTGGATCATGCCGCCGCCCTGGTCGGCGTCGTCGCTCTTGTTCTTGTCGTTGCCGAGCAGGCCGGCATTGCTGAGGCCGCCGTTGCCGCTCGCACCGGCACCGCCGCCCGCGCCGCTCATCGACGACGGCAGCGGCGCCGCGCCCGACGTGCCCGTCGAGAAATTGCCGTTGCCGTTCGCCGCGTTGCCGTTGCTCTGGTTGAACGAACTGGCGTCGTTCGAGCTCGCGGAATTGTCGTTGCCGCTTTTGCCGAGCATGCCGCGCAGAGTCTTCGCGAGCACCACCGCGTTCGCGTTGCGCAGATGCACGACGTGCATGTTGCCCGGCATCGCGGTCGGCGCGTCGAGCTGATGCGCAAGCCGTTCGGCCACGGCCAGGCGCTCGGCGCTCGACGCGCGCAGCAGCACCGCATTGGTCCGCGGATCGGCCGTCGCCGTGACCTTCAGCGTGGCGTCCGTATTGCCGATCGTGCCCGGGTCGAGCAGCTTGTTCAACTGCGCGGCGATGTCGATCGCATCCGCGTTCTTGAGCGGTACCGCGCGCACCTGCGAGGCGGCCGCGCCGTCGATGCCGGCGATGATGCGCGCGATGCGCCGCACGTTGTCGGCGTAATCGGTCACGACGATCGTATTGTTGGCCGGATAGGCCGACACCGTGTTGTTCGGCGAGATCAGCGGGCGCAGCACCGGCAGCACGTTATTGGCCGATTCGTTGTGCAACTCGAACACTTGCGTCACGACCTGATCGCCCGACGCGCGCGGCACATTGCCGATAAAGGTCGGCACGCCCTGCAGCTTGGCGTCTGCCTCGGGCACCACCTTGAGCACGCCGTGATCCTCGACGAGCGCGAAACCTTGCATGCGCAGCGCCGACTGCAGCGTCTTGACCGCCTGTTCCTCGGGCACGGGATGCTCGGACACGAGGTTCAACTGCCCCTTCACGCGCGGGTCGACGATGATCGTTTTACCCGTGGCGGCGCCGATCGCCTTGGCGACCTGATCGATGTCCGCGTTGACGAAATTGAGCGTAACCTGCGCATGCGCCAACTGGGCAATCGCGAAACCGGCCACGGCCAGCGTCACGGCCAGGCGTCGCGGAACAAAGCGAATTCTTGTCATGGAATGAGTTGGTTTCTGCCGCCGCTGGCCGGTCCCGCGGCACGACGTTGATTCGACTGCGAAAACGAGGACATTAGCAGTTTTTTATGTCTCGGATACCACGATTACGCGGAATAATTGCCCCGTATGACGGTAATTTTCGCGGCCAAGCGTCCGCGCTTGACGTTACCCTAGCCAACCGGCTAGACAGGCAACGCGCCAGTCTGCCAGTATGATACGAGGCTATCCGTCCGCGCAGCGTATCCGGCATTACGGGTTTTCCCGCGTATTTGCGCGGCCGCTCTAATTCGGCGGCGCCCGGCCCCCGCGGGCCTTTGGGCACCGCTATTTTTCGACACGTTGATCGCCCGTTTTGTAGACAGGTGTTGCTGATGATACGGCCCGCGGCCTATATCTCCTTAATAGCACTGTGCGGTTTTGCCGCGCCGGCGGCGCACGCCGATTGCTATGACGAGGCCGCCAAATATCATCACGTGAACCCGCTGATCCTGCGCGCGATCGCGTGGCAGGAATCGCACAACCGGCCCGACGCACGTAACGTCAATAACAACGGCAGCGTCGATTACGGCTTGATGCAGATCAACTCCGTGCATCTTTCCGTTCTCGCCCGGTACGGCATCGACCGCGGCACGCTGATGAACGGCTGCAAGAACGTCTATATTGCGGCTTGGCATCTGCGCCGCCAAATGGACAAATACGGCAATACCTGGCGCGCGGTCGGCGCTTATCATTCCGAGCGCGCGCCATTGCGCGACCAATACGCGAAACAGATTGCCGCGATCCTCGTGCGCTGGAAGCTGATGCCGGCCGAACAGGCGCCGTAAACGAACGCCGCGCCGGCGCCGCGCGCCGCAGCCTTTGCCTATTCCGGGCGGCTCATGCCGCGCTTTATTTCCACAGGTTCCTCCATGACTCAACCGCTGCCCGTCACCGTGCTGTCCGGCTTCCTAGGCGCCGGCAAGACCACGCTGCTCAACCATATTCTCGCCAACCGCGCTGGCCGGCGCGTGGCCGTGATCGTCAACGATCTGGCCGCCGTCAACATCGACGCCGCGCTCGTGCGCGATGCCGCCGCGCTCTCGCACGTCGAGGAACGCCTCGTCGAAATGAGCAACGGCTGCATCTGCTGCACGCTGCGCGACGACCTGCTGGTCGAGATCCGCCGCCTGGCCGAGGAAGGACGCTTCGATTCGATCGTGATCGAATCGACCGGCATCGCCGAACCGATGCCTATCGCCGAAACCTTCACGTTCGTGGACGACGACGGCATCGCGCTCGCCGACGTCGCGCGCCTCGACACGATGGTCACCGTGGTCGACGCATACAACTTCCTGCGCGACTACGTGAGCGAGGAAGCGCTCGCCGACCGCGGCCTCGCCGCGAGCGACACCGACGATCGCGCGCTCGTCGAATTGCTGATCGAACAGATCGAATTTTGCGACGTGCTCGTCATCAACAAGGCCGACCTCGTCAGTGCCGACGAGCTCGCGCGTCTGCAGAAGATCCTCGCGGGCCTGAATCCGCGCGCGCATCAGATCGTCGGCCGCTTCGGCGACGTGCCGCTCGATGCCGTGCTCGATACGGGCCGCTTCGACTTCGAAGCCGCGGCCGGCGCGCCTGGCTGGCTCGCGTCGCTCAATCACGAGCACGGCCATGACCACGATCACGACCATGCTCACGATCACGCGCATGGCGAAGCCGAGCAATACGGAATAGAGAATTTCGTCTACCGCGCGCGCCGTCCGTTTCATCCGGAACGTCTGTGGAATCTGCTGCACGAGGAATGGCCCGGCGTGCTGCGCAGCAAGGGCTTCTTCTGGCTCGCGAGCCGCAACGATATCGCGGGTTCGCTGTCGCAGGCGGGGCGCGTGTGCCGCCACGGTCCCGCGGGATTATGGTGGGCCGCACAGGATCGCGCCGAATGGCCCAAGGATCGCGAAGCGCTCGACGAGATCGCGCGCGATTGGCACGGCGCGCCGGACGACGCATCGATCGGCGACCGCCGGCAGGAACTCGTCATGATCGGCACCGCGCTCGATACGCGTGCATGGCGCGAGAAATTCGATGCGTGCCTGCTGACCGACGCGGAATTTACGCAAGGCCCGCAGGCCTGGGGAGAATTTACCGACCCGTTTCCGGCATGGGATATCGATCATTTCGACGACGACGATGCGGAAATCGTCCACGCGCATTGATCGAATGCCCGCCTATCCGATACCGTCGATATCAAATAGGCCGCCAAAGCGGCCAATAAAAAAACCCGCCACACAGGCGGGTTTTTTGCTTACGAAGCGAAAAGCTTAGCGCTTGTTCACTGCGTCCTTGAATGCCTTACCCGCGGTGAACTTGACCGTCTTGGCCGCCGGGATCTTGATGGTTTCGCCGGTCTTCGGATTACGGCCCGTGCGCGCGGCACGCTTGCCCGAACCGAAACTGCCGAAGCCGATCAATTGCACTGCGTCGCCTTTCGATACAGCCTTCTTGATCACTTCGAGGAGCGTGTCCAGCGTTTCGCCGGTTTGAGCCTTGCTGGCGCCCGTCTGAGCGGCGACGGCATCGATCAGTTCCTGTTTGTTCATTAAGGTTCCTTTTCAGGTTAGGTTGCTACGGACAGCGCGAACGCGCCGATTATACGTGCGCGAACCAAATCGTCGATAGTAGGTTGCAACGGCCTGGGGACTACCCGCACCGTGCAGCGCAGCGCCGGGCCAGCTGATCCCGGCGATACGGCGCTTGCTATGATAGCGCAGCGGAAAACCAAGCACGACAAGGGTTTTGCAGATTTTCGCTGGAAATTTGCGGAATTTTTCAATCTCGGCCCCCGCGAACGGCTCAAAACGGGGCTTTGGCGACGCAATCGGTATGCCGGGGGCGCATCTCGCGCCGGCGCCGCACGCGCCGCTCGGTCCCCGCGTAATCCCTTTTTTGCTTCGCATGCCACACCGAATCGATCCCGCCACGCTAGCCATTCGCGACGACGGCGCGCTGTTCTCGCCGGTCTACGGCGACGTCTATCACAGCGTGTCCGGCGCGCTCGCCCAGGCCGATTACGTATTTATACGGGGCAACGGCCTGCCCGCGCGCTGGCAGCGGCGCCGCCGGTTCACGATCGTCGAAACCGGTTTTGGCGCCGGCGCGAACTTTCTCGCCACCTGGCAAGCATGGCGCGCGGACCCGGCACGCTGCGAACGGCTCCATTTCGTCTCGGTCGAAAAGCATCCGTTCACGCGCGACGATATACGGCTCGTCACCGCCCATATCGCGCACGCGCGCGGCACCCACGCTGGCCATACCGAAATCGAGACGCTCGCGGAGCAGCTGGCCGACGCATGGCCGGAATTACTGCCTGGCCTGCATCGGCTCGAATTCGACGACGGCCGCGTTACGCTGACACTCGCGTTCGGCGATGCGCTCGACCTGCTGCCTAAACTGGCCGTGCGCGCCGACGCGTTCTATCTCGACGGTTTCGCCCCCGCCAAAAATCCCGACCTGTGGTCGCCGCAAATATTCCGCGCGCTCGCCAAGCTCGCGGACGAGCAAGCCACGTTCGCGACCTATTCGAGCGCGGGACAAGTCAAACGCGCACTCGAAGAAGCCGGCTTCAGCTACCGCAAGGTCGAAGGATTCGACGGCAAGTTCGCTATGCTCGTCGGCGAGTTCGCGCCGCGCTGGCAGGTGCGCCGCTATGCGCCGCCGCTCGCGGCCGCACATGGTACGCGCGAAGCACTGGTCATCGGCGCGGGCCTCGCGGGTGGCGCGCTCGTCGAACGCCTGGCCGCGCGCGGCTGGCAATTACATCTGATCGACCGCCATGGCCAGCCCGCAAGCGACGCGTCCGGCAACCCGGCCGGCGTTTTTCATCCGGTCGTCACGCGCGACGACAATCCCGCGTCGCGTCTGTCGCGCGCCGGCTTTCTCTATGCGCTGCAACGCTGGAAAATGCTCGAAGCCGCGGGCCACGACCTCGCACGCAGCCGCCACGGCTTGTTGCAAATCGCCGAAAACCCCGAGGATTTCGCGAAAATTATCGAATCCGCCAAAATGCTTCGGATACCGTATCGATATGCGCAAGCTATTTCGCAAGACGCGGCCGAGACATTGCTCGGCACCCGCGTAATGCAAGGCGGCTGGTTGTTTCCGCAGGGCGGATCCATCGATCCGGCCAGGCTCGTCGCCGCGCAATGCGCGAACGCGGGTAGTTTGCTCGCCTGTACGCTCGGCACGACGGTCCAACAGCTCGTCCATCGAAACGGCCTTTGGCTCGCGCTCGATGCGGATGGCCGCGCGATCGCCCAAGCGCCCGTCGCGATCGTTGCGAACGCACACGACGCCGCACGCCTCGCGCGGCTCGACCACGCGCCGACGCAATCGGTGCGCGGCCAGCTCAGCCTGCTGCCCGCACATTGGGGTCCGCACCTGAACCTGCCGCTGATCGGCGACGGCTACGCGGTACGGCTCGGCGACGGCACGCTGATGACGGGCGCAACCTACGAACCCGACGATCCCGACACGACGCTGCGCGCGGCAGACCAACTCGAAAATCTGCAGCGCCTAGCGCGCCTGCTGCCCAGCGTGTCGCTCGATCCGCTCGACGCGGCCGCATTGCCGGGCCGGGTCGGCTTCCGCTGCGTCGCGAGCGACCGCCTGCCGCTCGTCGGCGCGCTGCCCGACGAAGCCGCGACGGCCGAGCGGCGTCATGCGCTGCGCGGCGCACATGCGCGCGATCTACCGCACGCACCGGGCCTGTACGGCGCGTTCGCGTTCGGCTCGCGCGGCCTCGTTTGGGCGAGCCTCGCGGCCGAATTGATCGCGTGCCAGCTCGAGGGCGAACCCTGGCCGATCGAGCGCGATTTGGCCGAAACGATCGATCCGAGCCGTTTCCTGCTGCGCGCGCTGCGGCACGGCAAGCTCGGTTAACCACGCCGTTGCATACGCGGCCGCCCGACCGCGCACCAAATCATCCCCGTAAACCGAAACCGACTTATCCACGCATACCTGTGGATAACCGGTTTGGTTACGTGCGCGTTTCCTGTGCAAGCCATGTTGACCGATCGGGCATAAGTCGAAGGTATACGGTTAACCGGAAAAAACTGTTCAAAGCTATGCGCTCGGCGCGAACAGCCTATGCAAGCGCTTGTCCGTCACGTAAACATTTGATCGTCCACGTAAAAGACTAGTTATCCACAGAGGGAAGAGGGGCTTGTTAACTACTACCACATATGTATACGCTTGCATTTATAAGTAAACCGATAGGCCACCTGGCGAGGCACCGAAATTGCTCAGCTATGGCACAATCCCTGGGCCTTCAGAAGC
>CAUPOD010000063.1:0-9262 GCA_963512745.1 uncultured Burkholderia sp.
GAACACGAGATCCAGTTCGCCGAGCGCGCACTGCTTTTCCATGAGGCGCGGCACGACCTGCACGACCGCGAGCCGCACGTTAGGAGCGGCGCTGCGGATCGCGGGCAGCGCGGGCAGCAGCACGGTCGGCTCGCTGTAATCGGTCGCGCCGATCGTCCAGGTGCGCACGGCCTGGGCCGGATCGAACGGCGTGGCCGGCGCGACGGCCGCGTTGAGTTCCTGCAGAGCCTTCAGCAGCGGTTCGCGCAGCGCGTCCGCGCGCGCGGTCGGCAGCATGCCGCGCGGGCCCGGCAGCAACAGCGGATCCTCGAAAATTTCCCGGAGCCGAGCCAGTTGCACGCTAACCGACGGCTGCGACAGGTGCAGCCGCTCGGCCGCACGCGTCACGTTGCGCTCCGCGAGCAACACGTTCAGCGTGCGCAGCAGATTGAGATCGAGACTACCTAAATTGTCCATCGCTATACCTGGCATTTCGATAATTCATTTCAAATATACCTTGGCGACGCTTAACCTGCTGGCTTCACTCCTCAGGAAATCGACATCATGAAAGTGCTTATCGTCTATGCGCATCCCGAGCCTCGCTCGCTGAACGGGTCGCTGCTCGACGTCGCTGTGCGCGAACTGGAAGCGCACGGGCACGAGGTGCGCGTCTCGGATCTGTATGCGATGAACTGGACGCCGGAGGTCAGCCGCGCCGACTTCGGCAGCCTGGATGCGCATGCGCGCCTGCAGGTCGCGCATGCGTCGGCCGAGGGCTTCGAGGCGAACACGCTCAGTGCCGACGTGCTGGCCGAGCAAGAAAAGCTGCGGTGGGCCGACACGCTGATCCTGCAGTTCCCGCTCTGGTGGTTCTCGATGCCCGCGATCCTCAAGGGCTGGGTCGATCGCGTCTATGCGTACGGCTTCGCCTACGGCATTGGCGAGCACAGCGACCAGCGCTGGGGCGACCGTTACGGCGAGGGCGCGCTGGCCGGCAAGCGCGCGATGCTGGTCGTAACCGCGGGCGGCTGGGAAGATCATTACTCGGCGCGCGGCATCAACGGACCGATCGACGATCTGCTGTTTCCGATCAATCACGGGATCTTGTTTTATCCGGGCTATACGGTGTTGCCTTCGTTCGTCGCTTACCGCGTGGATCGCCTCGACGAGCCCGGGTTCGCGGCGGTCGCCGAGCGGCTGCGCGAACGCATGCGGACCCTGGAGACTACCGAGCCGATTCCGTACCGGCACCAGAACTTCGGCGATTACGCGATTCCCGCGATGCAGCTGCGGCCTGGGCTGGAAGCCGCGGGTGCGAGTGGCTTCGCGCTGCATCGGGCGGACACGGACTGAGCGGGTAAGATGCTGGGTCGCTTTAGCAGAACCCCGTCATGGATCTGAACCTTATCGGCTTGTTCGTCGAGATCGTCGATTCGCGCAGCCTCAGCGGCGCGGCGCGCAAGCTCGGCATGACGCGCGCCAACATCAGCAAGCGCCTGAAGCAATTGGAAGCGGAGACCGGCACGCAACTGCTGCGGCGTTCGACGCGCAGTTTCGAGCTGACCCAGGCGGGCAACACGCTCTACGACAGCGGTCAGCGCATGCTGGAAGAGCTGAGCAGCCCGCGCGCCGCGATCGACAGTCTCGGGCAGACGTTGTCGGGCCGCGTGCGCATCAGCGTGCCGACGGGGTTCGGGCGCATGTTCATCGGCGCGAAGCTGCTGGAGTTCGGGCGGCTGCATCCGCATCTCTCGCTGGCGGTCACGTTCAACAACCGGATCGAGGATTTGATCGCGGCCGAAGTGGACGTGGCCGTGCGCATCACTTCCACGCCGCCGCTCGATTACGTGGCGCGCAATATTTGTTCGATCGACTGGAATCTGTATGCCTCGGCCGACTATTTGAAGCGGCATGGAGCGATCGAGCAGCCGTCCGATCTGGCGGGACACAAGATCGTTGCCTCGCCCTACCCTGGGCGCCGGGTCGTGATGGAGATGACGAACAAACAGGATCCGTCGGATAGCCATTCGATTCCCGTGCAGCCGGCGCTTCAGTCGTCGGATTATCCGTTCCTGGCCGATGCCGTTTGCCAGGGCATGGGGATCGGGCTGCTGCCTGTCTATGTGTCGTTATCGCCGGCGCACCGGGGGCTCGTGCAGGTGTTGCCGCAGTACCGGATTGCGGGGCAGCAGAATACGTTGTTTATCGTGACGCTGCCGAATCGGTTTCCGTCGCCGGCGACGCAGGCGTTGATTGATTATTTGCGGGCGGCGATTTTGGAGTTGGCGGGGAGTTGGGGGGGATTGGGGGGGATTGGGGGGGATTGGGGGGGATTGGGGGGGGCCTTTCGACCCTGAACGGACGGCGCACTTTCTCCGCTACGGTCACTCGCTCTGAGGTTGTATGCGACGCTTTTCCAACGCTTCGAGATACGACCCGGGGCACGGTTGAATTTCGCCTTCGGGTCCTGTTACCTGAATTTGAAGATTATCGAGGCGGACTTGCAGGCCTGGCGGCAAAGCAAGAAATTTGATCAAATCCGGTCTATCGACGCCAAACTGATATAGCGAAATTCTGAGGTACCGTGACGGATCCCGCGCATGGAACTCGTCGCGCGGATCTGTGAGCGACCAGCCGGAGTCGGCTTCGTGAGGAGGATCGCGAGTCAGAAGCAGGCGAACGACGCTCTTGTAGTCGGCACGTACCACCGCACTCTGCTGTAGCGATGGGAAGTCTGGATTTCGGCTCGGTGCGATGCTCGCAACCACGTCCTTCTGAGTGCGCAGGTGCTTCAACGTGCTGTCAACCGACTCGACAAACCTGATTGGGATCGCCCTCATATCAGGCTCTGCGACACACAGAAGGTCGTCAGTTTCAGCCTCAAGCTTCGTCAGCATCCAGCCGATCTGCACGGTCTCGCCAGCTTGGAATCGTTCGCCACTCGCGACCCTCCGCTCGAAATAGCGCAATAGCCAACTAATGTCCTCTATGGGGATGGCAGGATCGAACACCCGAATTTGTATTTCTGGATGATCGTGCCGTTTGCAGTCGACGGTCCTATGAACAGATCCGGTTGACTGCCGTGTGGTCTGCGTCGAGCTGACCGAGCGAAATAGTGAGCGAAAATTCATAGTTTGTAATCGCGGGTGACGAGCGATTGTCGAGGATCTAGAGTGCGCTGTCGAACGTGCGCTCCTGGCCGTACCTGGCCTCTCTAAGACGCCCTCCCACTCACCCACCACTGTCAACTTAAATTCAACAGTCCGTCAATCCCCAGTGTCATTGTTGACTTATATTGATCTGGTCAGAATCTAGACACAGAAAAATATTCCAACTGGAGACAAGGATGACGCATCCAGCGCCTAACGCCGTGCCCGTCGCGTCCGAACTGCACGGCAACGTGCTCTGCGTGACCATCGACAATCCGCCCGTCAATGCGCTCGGCGCTGCCGTGCGCCGCGGCTTGCTCGACGCCATCGAAGCCGCCGAACACAACCCCGCTGTTGCCGCCATCGTCATCACCGGCGCAGGCCGCAACTTCATCGGCGGCGCTGACATCCGCGAATTCGGTCAGACGCCGCAGCCGCCGTCGCTGCCAGACGTATGCAATCGCATCGAAGCCTGCACCAAGCCCGTGATCGCGAGCCTCAACGGCGCCGCGCTCGGCGGTGGCCTCGAAATCGCGCTCGCCGCCCACTACCGGATCGCCCTGCCCGCCGCCAAACTCGGCCTGCCCGAAGTACACCTCGGCCTGTTGCCCGGCGCGGGCGGCACGCAGCGCGCGCCGCGCCTGATCGGCGCGCAAGCCGCGCTCGATCTGATGCTGAGCGGCCGGCATGTGGGCGCCGACGAAGCGCTGAAACTGGGCCTCGTGGATCGTCTCGGTACGGGCACGGACGCCCTCGCCGCGGGACTCGCCTACACTCGCGAACTGCTCGCCGAGCGGGCCCCCGTGCGCCGCACGCGCAACGCGGCCGGCCTCGCGGACCGCAACGCAAGCCGCGCCGCGATCGAAGCCGCGCGCGCCACGGCGCAGAAAGCGCGCGGGCTGTTCTCGCCGCTCAAGATCGTCGAAGCCGTGCAAGCCGCGCTCGAACTGCCGTTCGACGATGGCCTGCGCCAAGAGCGCGAACTGTTCCTGCAATGCCTCGACAGCCCGCAGCGCGCGGGTCTCGTGCATGCGTTTTTCGCGGAGCGCGAAGTCGCGAAGGCACCTGAGACGCGCATCGCGAAACCGCGTCCGGTCGACAGCGTGGGCGTGGTGGGCGGCGGCACGATGGGCGCGGGGATCGCGGTCTCGTTGCTCGACGCGGGCCTGCCCGTGACGATGGTCGAGCGCGACGAAGCCTCGCTCGCGCGCGGCCGCGTCCATGTCGAAAAGGTCTACAACGGTCTGATCGCCAAGGGCCGCATGACGCCCGAAGCCAAGGCCGACGTGCTCGCGCGCTTCAGCGGCAGCACGTCGTACGACGCATTGGCCGGCGTCGATCTCGTGATCGAAGCGGTCTTCGAAGAGATGTCGGTCAAGCAAGCCGTATTCGCGGAACTCGACCGCGTCTGCAAACCGGGCGCGATTCTCGCGACCAACACGTCGTATCTCGACATCGACGCGCTCGCTGCGAGCATCGGCCGCCCCGCCGACGTGATCGGGCTGCACTTCTTCTCGCCCGCGAACATCATGAAGCTGCTCGAGATCGTCGTGCCGGCCAAAGTTAGCGCCGACGTCGTGGCGACGGCCTTCGCGCTCGCGCAGCGGCTGCGCAAGGTGCCCGTGCGCGCGGGCGTCTGCGACGGCTTCATCGGCAACCGCGTGCTCGCCGTCTATCGCACCGCGGCCGACCACATGATGGAAGACGGCGCGTCGCCGTATCAGATCGACCGCGCGCTGCGCGCGTTCGGTTTCGCGATGGGTCCGTACCAGGTCGCCGATCTGGCGGGCGGCGACATCGGCTGGGCCACGCGCAAACGCCGCGCGGCCACGCGCGATCCAAACGCGCGCTACGTGCAGATCGCCGACCGTCTGTGCGAGCGCGGCTGGTTCGGCCAGAAGACCGGACGCGGCTACTACCGCTATCCGGACGGCGCGCGCACGGGTACGCCCGACCCGGAAGTCGAAGCAATCATCGACGCGGAACGCGAACGCGCGGGCGTGACACCGCGCGCGTTCAGCGACGAGGAGATCGTGCGTCGCTACATGGCCGCGATGATCAACGAAGGCGCGAACGTCGTGTATCAGAAGATCGCGCTGCGTCCGCTCGACGTGGACATTACGTTCATCCACGGCTATGGCTTCCCGCGCCACCGCGGCGGCCCGATGAAATACGCGGATACCGTGGGTCTCGCGAACGTGCTCGCCGACATCCGCAAATATGCGGAGGAGGATCCGCTGTTCTGGAAGCCGTCGCCGCTGCTCGTCGATCTCGTCGATCGCGGCGCCGATTTCGCGAGCCTGAACCGCGCGGCTTGATCGCCTCCTAGCTCCCCGCTCAATCGCCTCATCGCACATCAAGAAGGAACCCGCGCATGCGCGAAGCCGTCATCGTTTCCACCGCCCGCACGCCGCTGACCAAGGCGCATCGCGGCGAATTCAACATCACGCCGGGCCCGACGCTCGCGTCGTTCGCGATGCGCGCCGCGGTCGAGCGCTCGGGCATCGACCCGAACCTGATCGAGGACACGATCCTCGGCTGCGGCTACCCCGAGGGCATCACGGGCCGCAACATCGCACGCCAGGCCGTGATCCGCTCGGAACTGCCGTTGACGATCGCGGGCGCCACCGTGAACCGCTTCTGCGCGTCGGGCCTGCAAGCGATCGCGATGGCCGCGGGGCGCATCGTGCTCGACGGCGCGCCCGCGATGATCGCGGGCGGCGTCGAAAGTATCTCGGGCATCCGCACGCGCGAGGACGGCGCGAGTGGCCTCGATCCGTGGATCCTCGAACACAAGCCGGAGCTGTATCTGGCGATGATCGACACGGCCGATATCGTCGCACGCCGTTACGGCATCAGCCGGGAGGCGCAGGACCGCTTCTCCGTGGAGAGCCAGCGCCGCACCGAAGCCGCGCAGCTCGCGGGCCTCTACGCGGACGAGATCGTGCCCGTCACGACCACGATGGCCGTGACCGACAAGGAAACGGGCGCGGTCACGCAGCGCGAGGTCACGATCTCGGCCGATACGTGCAACCGCCACGGCACGACCTACGAAGCGCTCGCCAAGCTCGCGCCGGTCAAGGGCCCCGAGCAGTTCGTCACGGCCGGCAACGCGTCGCAGCTGTCCGACGGCGCGTCGGCGTGCGTGATGATGGAAGCGCGGGAAGCCGAGCGCGCCAACATCGAACCGCTCGGCGCGTTCCGCGGCTTCGTCGTGGCGGGCTGCGAACCCGACGAGATGGGTATCGGGCCCGTGTTCGCGGTGCCGAAGCTGCTCGCGCGCAATGGGTTGAAGATGGACGACATCGGCCTGTGGGAATTGAACGAGGCGTTCGCCTCGCAGGCGATCTACTGCCAGGAACGCCTCGGCATCCCGTCCGAGCGCCTCAACGTCAATGGCGGCGCGATCTCGATCGGCCATCCGTTCGGCATGACGGGCGCGCGCCTCGCGGGCCACGTGCTGCTCGAAGGACGCCGCCGCGGCGTCAAGTATGCGGTCGTTTCGATGTGCATCGCGGGCGGCATGGGCGCCGCGGGCCTGTTCGAAATCTACTAAGCGATAGCCGAGAAACCTTCGAGAGACAGCCGATCATGGATCTGAATTTCACCCCCGAAGAACAAGCGTTTCGCGCCGAGGTGCAGACGTTCCTGCGCGAGAAGCTGCCGCAACGCTTGTCCGATAAGGTACTGCGCGGCCGCCGTCTGACGCGCGCCGACATGGCCGAGTGGCACGCTATCCTCAACGAACAAGGCTGGCTCGCTAACCACTGGCCGAAGGCGTATGGCGGCACGGGCTGGAACCCCGTGCAGAAGTTCATCTTCGACAACGAGTGCGCGCTGGCGGGCGCGCCGCGCGTGGTGCCGTTCGGCGTCGGCATGCTCGGCCCGGTGCTGATCAAGTACGGTAGCGAGGCGCAGAAGGCGCGCTGGCTGCCGCGCATTCTCGACGGCTCGGACTGGTGGTGCCAGGGTTACTCGGAGCCGGGCGCGGGTTCGGACCTCGCGGCGGTCAAGACCACCGCCGTGCGCGACGGCGATCATTACGTCGTCAACGGCCAGAAGACCTGGACCACGCTCGGCCACTACGCGAACATGATTTTCTGTCTGGTACGCACGGCCACCGACGTGCGTAAGCAGGAAGGCATCAGCTTCCTGCTGATCGACATGAACACGCCGGGCATCGAAGTGCGGCCCATCATCACGCTCGACGGCGAACACGAAGTCAACGAGGTGTTCTTTACTGACGTGCGTGTGCCCGTCGAGAACCTCGTCGGCGAAGAGAACAAGGGTTGGACCTACGCCAAGTACCTGCTGACCTACGAGCGTACGAACATTGCTGGCGTGGGCTTCTCTGTCGCGGCGCTCGGCCGGTTGCGCCAAGCGGCCGCCAGCGTGACCAAGAACGGGCGCCCCTTGATCGAGGACCCGTCGTTCGCCGCGCGCCTCGCGCGTGTCGAGATCGATCTCGAGAACATGAAGACCACGAACCTGCGTGTGATCGCGGCCGTCGCGAGCGGCGGCGTGCCGGGCGCCGAAAGCTCGATGCTGAAGATCCGCGGCACCGAGATCCGTCAGGAGATCTCGTCGCTGCTGCGCCGCGCGATGGGCCCCTACGCGCAGCCGTTCGACGAGGCGGCGCTCGAAGCCGATTACGCAGACACGCCCGTCGGCCCCGACGCGGCCGCGAGCGCGGCGTCGAGCTACTTCAACAACCGCAAGCTGTCGATTTTCGGCGGCTCCAACGAAATTCAGAAAAACATCATCTCGAAGATGATTCTGGGGCTGTAGGAGAACCGCGATGAATTTTCAGCACACTGAAGACCGCCGCATGCTGACGGATACATTGAACCGCTTCGTCAGCGAACAATATGCGTTCGGCACGCGCGACCGCATCGCGCGCGACGCGGCCGGCTTTAGCCGCGCGATGTGGGCGCGTTTCGCGGAACTGGGCATTATCGGCGCGCTGTTCAGCGAAGCCGACGGCGGGTTCGGCGGCGGCGCGTTCGATATCGTCGTCGTGTTCGAATGCCTGGGCCGAGGGCTCGTGGTCGAACCGTTTCTCGACACGCTGATGGTCGGCCAAGCACTGGTCCAAGACGGTAGCGCCGCGCAGAAGGCATTGCTCGCCGCGATCGTCGAAGGCCGCACCGTGGCCGCGCTCGCGCACGGCGAGCCCGGCGCGCATTACGAGTTGGCGCGCGTCTCGACGCGTGCGGAAGCGCATGCGGACGGCTGGCTGCTCAACGGCGCCAAGGCCGTCGTGCAGCACGGTGCGGAAGCCGACTGCTGGCTCGTCTCGGCGCACACGAGCGGCGCCGTGGACGCGGAGGCTGGCATCTCGCTGTTCCTCGTGCCGCGCGGCACGGCCGGCGTCACGGTGCGCGGCTACGGCAAGATCGACGGCGGCCGCGCGGCCGAACTCGTGCTCGACGACGTGCGGCTCGGTGCAGACGCATTGGTCGGCGCGGTGGATCGAGGCTTCGCAACGCTCGAACGCAGCATCGGCAGCGGCGTGCTCGCGCTGTGCGCCGAGGCCGTCGGCGCAATGGACGTGGCCAAAGACTACACGCTCGACTATCTGCGCACGCGCCAGCAGTTCGGCGCGCCGATCGGCAGCTTCCAGGCATTGCAGCACCGTATGGCCGATCTGTTGCTCGAGATCGAACAAGCGCGCTCGGCCGTGATCAATGCCGCCGCTGCGTTCGATACCGATCGCGTCACGCGCGAACGCGCGCTGTCGGCCGCGAAATATTCGATCGGCCGGATCGGCGCGCGCGTGGCCGAGGAATGCATTCAGCTGCACGGCGGCATCGGCATGACCTGGGAACTGCCGCTCGCGCACTACGCGAAGCGCCTCGTCATGATCGACCACCAGCTCGGCGACGAAGACCATCACCTCGAACGCTATATCGCGCTCGGCCGGGACGCGCATCATGCGTGACGCGCTGCTCGCCTCCACCGAGGGCGCGGTACGCGTGCTGACGCTCAACAATCCCGTCGCGCGCAACGCGCTGACGCTGGAGATCTACACGGCCCTGCCCGCCGCTCTCGCCGAGGCGCAGGCCGACCCTGCGGTCGGTGCGGTCGTGCTGACCGGCGCGGGTGGCGTGTTCTGCGCGGGCGGCGACCTGAAC
>CAUPOD010000064.1:0-9202 GCA_963512745.1 uncultured Burkholderia sp.
GGGGGGGGCGGGGGGGGGGGGCGGGCTCGGTTTCTAAACCATTTAATATTATTATAATTGTGAGTGTGTGGCCCCCCCCCCCCCGCCCCCCCCCCCCCCCCCCCCCCCCCCCCGCGGCGGCCCGGCCGCACTCACGCATGGCGTCCGGCATGATGCTCGTTCGGACACCCGGCTTCGAGCGGGTCGGGCTGCGTGTCGATCTCCGAGCAGATCGCCGTGGCGTCCACCGTCGTGCCGTCGAGCGTGACGGCCGTGACACGCGGGTAGCGCACGCGCGGCAGGCGCGGCTTGTCGGCACGCGGCATCGGCATGCGCAGGAAACGCGACAATTCCGTCAGCGCCAGCTGATAGACATCCCGCTTGAACTCGATCACAGCGTCGAGCGGCACCCAGTATTCGTTCCAGCGCCATGCGTCGAACTCGGGATGTTCGGTCGCACGGAGGCAGATATCGCAATCGCGCCCGACCATCCGCAGCAGGAACCAGATCTGCTTCTGGCCGCGGTAATGGCCGCGCACTTCGCGCTTGATGAACTTGTCTGGCACCTCGTAACGCAACCAGTCGCGTGTGCGGCCGATGACTTTGACGTGTTCGGGACGCAGCCCCGTCTCCTCGTGCAATTCCCTAAACATTGCCTGCACAGGGGACTCCCCATGCTTGATGCCGCCTTGCGGAAACTGCCAGGAATGCTCGCGGAGACGCTTGCCCCAGAACACCTCGTTGCGCGCGTTCAAGAGGATGATGCCGACGTTCGGGCGAAAGCCTTCACGATCCAGCATACAACCACCTTCGAATCCTTTAAAATTGCATTGATTATAAACAGATAACGGAACCCGCGCGAATTCCTACGCTTCCCGCGCCGGCGCGATCGTCCCTGGTTTGTCTGCTATGTCGTCTGCACCCGCGGCCTTATGCCCCGGGCCGCAGGCCCGTATCTACCTTGAATCTTTTTCGGGCGGCTCGCCATGCGTGCCGCCGCTTTTGGAATCGTCCGCATGAAAGCCTCCCGTTTCTTTATCGGTACCCTCAAGGAAGCCCCCGCCGACGCGGAAGTCACCAGCCACAAGCTGATGGTGCGCGCCGGCATGATCCGCCGCCTGGCCGGCGGTATCTACAACTACTTGCCGGTCGGCCTGCGTTCGATCCGCAAGGTCGAGGCGATCGTGCGCGAGGAGATGAACCGGGCCGGCGCGATCGAACTGCTGATGCCGGCCGTGCAGCCGGCCGAACTGTGGGAGGAGTCGGGGCGCTGGGAGAAGTACGGCCCCGAGCTGCTGCGCTTCAAGGACCGTAAGGACACCGATTTCGTGATCGGGCCGACGCACGAGGAAGTGATTACCGACATCGCGCGCAACCAGATCAAGAGCTACCGCCAGCTGCCGCTGAACTTCTACCAGGTGCAGACCAAGTTCCGCGACGAGATCCGTCCGCGCTTCGGCGTGATGCGCGGCCGCGAATTCATCATGAAGGACGCGTACTCGTTCGACAAGGACATGGCGGGCCTGCAGGAGTCGTACCGCAAGATGTACGACGCGTACGTGCGCATCTTCACGCGCCTGGGCCTGACGTTCCGCGCCGTGGCGGCCGACAACGGTTCGATCGGCGGCAGCGGCTCGCACGAATTCCACGTGATCGCCGACACCGGCGAAGACGCGATCGCCTATTGCCCGACCTCCGATTTCGCCGCGAACGTCGAGGCCGCCGAAGCGCTGCCGCTGATCGCCGAACGCGCGGCGCCCACGGAAGACATGCGCGACGTGGCCACGCCCGGCGCGGCCAAGTGCGAAGCGGTGGCCGAGCTGCTCGGCCTGCCGCTCGAGCGCACGATCAAGTCGCTCGTGCTCGCGACCGACAACGAGGGCGCCGAGCCGACCATCTGGCTGCTGCTGCTGCGCGGCGACCACGAGCTGAACGAGATCAAGGCGAGCAAGCTGCCGGGCCTCGCCGGCTTCCGCTTCGCGACCGAAGCCGAGATCGTCGAATGGTTCGGCACGCCGCCGGGCTATCTGGGCCCGGTCGGCACGAAGAAGCCGGTCAAGGTCGTCGCGGACCGCACGGTCGCCAATATGAGCGATTTCGTGGTCGGCGCGAACCGGGTCGACTATCACATCGCCGGCGTGAACTGGGGCCGCGATCTGCCCGAGCCCGTCGTCGCGGACATCCGCAACGTGGTCAAGGGCGATCCGTCGCCGGACGGCAAGGGCGTGATCGACATCTGCCGCGGCATCGAAGTCGGCCACGTGTTCCAGCTCGGCACGCAGTATTCGAAGGTGCTGCAGGCCACGTTCCTCGACGAGACGGGCAAGCCGCAGCCGATGGTGATGGGCTGCTACGGCATCGGCGTGACGCGTATCCTCGGCGCCGCGATCGAGCAGAATTTCGACGAGAAGGGCATCATCTGGCCCGAGTCGATCGCGCCGTTCGAAGTCGTGCTGTGTCCGCTCGGCTACGATCGCAGCGAGATGGTGCGCGAGGCCGCCGACAAGCTCTATGCGGAACTCGTCGCGGCCGGTATCGACGTGATCCTCGACGATCGCGGCGAGCGTCCGGGCGTGATGTTCGCCGACTGGGAGTTGATCGGCGTGCCGCACCGCCTCGTGATCGGCGAGCGCGGTCTCAAGGACGGCAAGCTCGAGTACCAGGGACGGCGCGACGCCGAGGCCACGCTGCTGCCGGCCGGCGAGGCCGCCGGCATCGTCGCGGCCAAGGTGCGCGAGGCGCTCGCGCGCTGACTAATTAATAAGTAACCAGTAACGGCAGGCCCACGCTTTGTCCTACAACTTCATCTCGGCGACGGTCCTGCTGATCCTGATCACGGATCCGCTCGGCAACATCCCGATCTTCATCGGCGCGTTGCGCAACGTCGCGCCCGAGCGGCGCGTCAGGCTGATCCTGCGCGAAGTGGCGATCGCGTTCGTGATCCTGCTGTTCTTCATGCTCGTGGGCGACCGCTTCCTGCGCATGATGAGCCTGAACGACATGTCGCTGCGGATCGGCGGCGGCATCGTGCTGTTCGTGATCGCGCTGCGCATGATCTTTCCGCATCCGGACGGCGCGCTCGGCAACGATCCGCGCACGGGCGGCGAGCCGTTCATCGTGCCGCTCGCGATTCCGGCGCTGGCCGGGCCGTCCGCGCTCGCCACGGTGATGCTGCTAACCTCTCAGGCACCGGGCAAGCTATTGGAGTGGATCGGTGCGCTGTGTCTGACGATGGCCGTGTGCGCCGTTACGCTCGTAATGTCCGAGCGGTTGCAGAACTGGCTCGGCGAGCGCACCGTGGTCGCGTTCGAGCGCCTGATGGGGCTCGTGCTGATTTCGATCTCGGTCGACATGATCCTGGGCGGGATCAAGGTGTTCGTGCACCAGTTGTAGGATGACACCGCGGGTGCTCCGCGGCTCCCCCTTCTGTTACCCGCGCAGCGCGCGGATCGTCGGCAGGTTGCGCCAGCAGCCGTGAATGTCCATGCCGCAGCCGAACACGTAGCGGTTCGGCACCTCGACGCCGCGGAAATCGGGGCGCAGCGGTTTGTCCTCGGGCAGATCCTTCTCGCACAGCACCGCGCACAGGAAGCGCTTGGCGCCCATCTCGAGCACGCGGTCGCGGATCGCGGCCATCGTCTTGCCGTCGTCGAGCAGGTCGTCGAGCACGAGCACGACGCGGTCCTTCACCGATTCGCGCGGCGCGCCGCGCAAATGCGCGGCGCCGCCGCCGGCCGGGCTGCTGTAACGCGTGAGGTGGAGGTAGTCGAACTGGAGCGGGAACGCCAGGTGCGGCAGCAGCATGCCCGTGAACACGGCCGAGCCGCCCATTACCGAAAGCACGAGCGGGAAATCGGAGCCGATCGCGACGTCGATGTCCTGCGCCATGCGGGCGACCGCCGAGGTAATGGCGGAGGCAGTGACGATCTCGTCGGAGTCGACGATCAGTTGCAGCGCTTCTTCACGATTCATGGCAGGCGTTCTAGTGCGGATATCGGAGGGCCGGAGCCCGTGTAGCGCTAGCATAACCGATGCGCGAGCCCGGCAGCGCGCGGCCACGCGGTGTATCGCGGGCCGTCCTTGACGCGGCCCGCTCGAAGATCAGCGCATGCCGGGCATCATGCCCTTCATGCCGCGCATCATCTTCATCATGTTGCCGCCCTTGAGCTTCTTCATCATCGTGCGCATCTGCTCGTACTGGTTCAGCAGGCGGTTCACCTCCTGCACCTGCACGCCGGCGCCGGCTGCGATGCGGCGCTTGCGCGTGGCCTTGATCAGTTCGGGCTTGGCGCGTTCGCCCGGCGTCATCGAGTTGATGATGCCTTCCATGCGGCGCATCTGCTTTTCCGCCTGGCCCATGTCGGCGCCCGCGGCGGCCTGCTGGAACTGCGCGGGCAGCTTGTCGAGCAGCGAGCCCAGGCCGCCCATCTTGTTCATTTGCGTGAGCTGCGCGCGGAAATCGTTGAGGTCGAAATCGCCGCCTTTCTTGACCTTGGCCGCGAGCTTTTCCGCCGCTTGAATATCGACGCCGCGCTGCGCTTCCTCGACCAGCGCGAGAATGTCGCCCATGCCGAGAATCCGGCTTGCCATGCGGTCGGGGTAGAACACCTCGAGGCCGTCGAGCTTTTCGGCGACGCCGACGAACTTGATCGGCTTGCCCGTCACGTGGCGCACCGACAGCGCCGCGCCGCCGCGCGAATCGCCGTCGAGCTTGGTCAGCACCACGCCCGTGAGCGGCAGCGCGTCGTTGAACGCCTTGGCCGTGTTGACCGCGTCCTGGCCGAGCATCGCATCGACGACGAACAGCGTTTCGGCGGGCTTGATCGCGGCGTGCAGGCCCGCGATCTCCTGCATCATCGCTTCGTCGATACCGAGGCGGCCGGCCGTGTCGACGATCAGCACGTCGTGATAGTGACGCTTGGCCCAGTCGAGCGCGGCGAGCGCGATCTCGACCGGCTTCTGGTCCGGCGAGGACGGGAAGAAATCGGCGCCGACCTGCTCGCTGACCGTCTGCAGCTGCGCGATAGCGGCCGGGCGATAGACGTCGCACGAGACCGTGAGGACCTTCTTCTTGTACTTCTCGCGCAGCAGCTTCGCGAGCTTGCCGACCGTGGTGGTTTTACCGGCGCCTTGCAGACCCGCCATCAGGATCACGGCGGGCGGCGTGACGGCGAGGTTCAGCTCGGCGGCGCGGCCTTCGTAATCGCCGCCGATCACGGCGGTCAGTTCCTTCTGCACCACGCTGACGAGCGCCTGGCCCGGCGACAGGCTCGTGATGACTTCCTCGCCGAGCGCCTTTTCCTTGACCTTGGCGATGAACTCCCGCACGACGGGCAGCGCGACGTCGGCTTCGAGCAGCGCGAGGCGCACCTCGCGCAGCATTTCCTGCGTGTTGGCTTCGGTGAGACGGGCTTCGCCGCGCAGCGTCTTGACGACGCGCGCCATCCGTTGAGTGAGATTGTCTAGCATGGGAATTCGGGGCAGGGCGGCCGGCCTGCGCGCGGTGGGGCTATGAGCCGCGCGGGGGGAGGGCCTAGTGTAAACTTCGAACATGGATATTGTACTGTATGCCCTCACCGCGCTTCTCTACCTGGGCCTCGCGTTCGCGGGGCCGCGGCACGGCGTTGCGGCCGGCGCCCAGCGTGCGTCGACCGCGGCGCCCCCCGGCGTGCGTCTGCTGCTGCTCGCCGCGCTGATCCTGCATGGCGTGCTGCTGCATCGGACCATCTTCCCCGACGACTCGATGGAGTTCGGTTTCGCGTTCGCGCTGTCGGCGATGTTCTGGCTCGGCGCGCTGATCTACTGGGTCGAGGGCCTGTTCTTTCCGCTCGACGGCATGCGCCGCCTGGTGCTGCCTTTTACGGCGGTGGCGGTGCTGATGCCGCTCGTGTTCGGCGGCGTGCGCGTGCTGCCGTACGCGGCCGCGCCGCTGTTCAAGCTGCATTTCGTGATCGCCAACGCCGCCTATGGTTTGTTCGCGATCGCGGCGCTGCACGCGGTGCTGATGTTGATGGCCGAGCGGCGCCTGCATGCGTTGCGCGCGGGCGTGCCGAACGGCTGGCTCGACGGCCTGCCGCCGCTCATGACGCTCGAGAAACTGCTGTTCCGCCTGATCGCGGTGGGCTTCGTGCTGCTCACGCTGACGCTGATCTCGGGCGCAGGCTTCAGCGAACAACTCGATGCGCGGCTGCTGCGCTTCGATCACAAGACCGTGTTCGCGATCCTGTCGTGGCTGATGTTCGGCGGCCTGCTGGTCGCGCATCGCTGGTCGGGCTGGCGCGGGCGCGGCGCGGCGCGCTGGGTGCTCGCATCGTTCGGCGCGCTCGTGCTCGCCTATATCGGCAGCCGCTTCGTGTTCGAAGTGGTGCTGCACCGTTCCGTGGTTTGACGTCGTTTCGAAAGGACGTGCGCGATGCGACAACTTTTGCTCCTGATTCTGGTTTTCTTCGTTAGCTCGTGGTTCGCGCGCAAGCTGCGCGATGCGCAGTCGCGCGGACCCGCTTCGCGCGACCCGGCTTCCGGCGGCGCGAACGGCGGCGCATACCGCGCCGGCGGCATGGGCGCCGCAGGGCAGGCAGGCCCGCGGCTGACCGAGCCGATGGTGCGCTGCGCCTCGTGCGGCATCCACGTGCCGAAGGGCGATGCCGTGAGCGCGGACGGCGCGTATTTCTGCTGTGCCGAGCATGCGGCGCAGTTGGCTCGCGTGCGCGCGGGCGAGCGCGGGAACGACGCATGAAAGGCGTGGCCGCGAACGCGCGCCGCTCCACCGTGATTGAACCCGCGTCCGAGCGCGGTCCCGCCGCGGCCGTCGATGCCGACGGCTGGCTGCACACCGCGCATCGCATGCCTTCGCCGAATTTCGACGCGCGTCCCGAGAGCGTGGCGCCGAGCCTGCTCGTCGTGCACAACATCAGCTTGCCGCCGGGGCAGTTCGACGGCGATGCCGTGATCGAGCTGTTTCAGAACCGGCTCGACTGCGACGCGCATCCGTTCTACAGCGAACACTTGCGCGGCGTGCGCGTGTCCGCGCATTTTCTGATTAGGCGCGACGGCACGCTGCTGCAGTTCGTCTCGTGCGACGCGCGCGCATGGCACGCGGGCCTCTCCGATTTCTTCGGGCGCGCGCGTTGCAACGACTTCTCGATCGGCGTCGAGCTCGAGGGCGCCGACACGCAGCGCTTCGAGGACGCGCAGTACGCGCAGCTCGCGGCGCTCGCGCGCGCGCTGCAGGCGCGCTATCCGCTCGTCGCGTGCGCGGGTCATGCCGACATCGCGCCGGGCCGCAAGACCGACCCGGGCCCGCATTTCGATTGGGCGCGTTTCGCGAACGACGCCGATTTGTCCGCGCGTTTTTTTCCGTATCAGCCGTTCCCGAGCGCGTCTGCCGAGTAAGAAAGACCGTGCCCCGACGGGTTGACTTTCAGGGATTTTTCTTAGGTAAATACCCGTATATCGCGCTGAGCCCCGCCGCATCTGCCTGTCGGCTCTGTCAATCGTTTCGAAAAAAATATATCGGTGGAGTCCGCTTGGGTGCTCCACTATACTTGGTGTCATGCGAGCGGTTTATCACTAGATATAGTGTGGCTCGTACGAGATTTGCGGAAGATGATCAAGGCCGTTCAGTAACGGTATTCCCAACGGCCTGCCGGTATCCGGCGGGCCGTTTCGTCTCCCGCACAGGCTCGCGCGGCATGGGTCGCGCGAGCTGCTAGACCCCGCGGCATGGGCCGCATCACCTACACCACCAGGAGCATTGGCATGCAAACCACCGATCACGCCACGTCCCCGTTCGAGAGCACCGCGGGCCGCCCGCACGGCACGCTCCAACAGGGCGCCCCGGCGCTTGCCCCGCAAGCGACGTACGCGGACTACAAGGTGATCCGCCGTAACGGCAGCGTGGTGTCGTTCGAGCCGTCGAAGATCGCGATCGCCGTGACGAAGGCGTTCCTCGCCGTCAACGGCGGCCAGGGCGCGGCTTCGGCGCGCGTGCGCGAGCTGGTCGAACAGCTCACGCAAAGCGTCGTGCGCGCGCTCGTGCGCAGCCGTCCGAACGGCGGCACGTTCCATATCGAAGACATTCAGGATCAGGTCGAACTCGCGCTGATGCGCGGCGGCGAGCACAACGTGGCACGCGCCTACGTGCTGTACCGCGAGAAGCGCCATACCGAGCGCGCGCATGCGGCCGAGGCGAGCGAGCCGGTACCGGCCGGTCTCAACGTGACCGACAACGGCGTGACGCGTCCGCTCGACATCTCCGCGCTGCGCGCGTTGATCGTCGCGGCCTGCGAAGGCCTGGGCGGCGCCGTGAATCCGGAGCCGATCGTCGCCGAAACGGTCAAGAACCTGTACGACGGCGTGCCGCTCTCGCAGGTCTACGACTCGGCGATCCTCGCCGCGCGCACGATGATCGAGAACGACCCGGCCTATAGCCTCGTCACCTCGCGTCTGCTCATGCACACGATCCGCCGCGAAATTCTCGGCGAGGAAGTCGTGCAAGCCGAGATGAAGACGCGCTATGCCGAATACTTCCCGCAATTCCTGAAGCGCGGCGTCGAAGCCGAGCTGCTCGACGAGAAGCTGCTGCAGTTCGACCTCGCGCGCCTGGGCGCCGCGCTCGACGCGAATCGCGACCTGCAATTCGGCTACCTCGGCCTGCAGACGCTGTACGACCGCTACTTCCTGCACATCGAGGGCACGCGTATCGAAATGCCGCAGGCATTCTTCATGCGCGTCGCGATGGGCCTCGCGCTCAACGAGATCGACCGCGAAGCGCGCGCGATCGAGTTCTACAACGTGCTCTCGACGTTCGACTTCATGAGCTCGACGCCGACGCTGTTCAACTCGGGCACGCGCCGCTCGCAGCTGTCGTCGTGCTACCTGACCACGGTCGCCGACGATCTCGACGGCATCTACGAGGCGCTCAAGGACAACGCGCTGCTCTCGAAGTTCGCGGGCGGCCTCGGCAACGACTGGACGCGCGTGCGTGCGCTCGGCTCGCACATCAAGGGCACCAACGGCAAGTCGCAAGGCGTCGTGCCTTTCCTGAAGGTCGTCAACGACACGGCCGTGGCCGTCAACCAGGGCGGCAAGCGCAAGGGCGCCGTCTGCGCGTACCTCGAAACGTGGCACCTCGACATCGAGGAATTCCTGGAACTGCGCAAGAACACCGGCGACGACCGCCGCCGCACGCACGACATGAACACGGCGAACTGGATTCCCGACC
>CAUPOD010000065.1:0-9090 GCA_963512745.1 uncultured Burkholderia sp.
CCCGACGAGGTCGAGGCGCGCGCCCGCGCCGCGGGCAGCCGCGCGACCGTCGTGGCGGCGCTGCCGCTCGTGCCGCTGCTCACGGCGATCGTGTGCAAAGCGCCATGAACGGCATCCGCTAAACACGCGCTAAACGGCAGCCCCCTTATTCCTCGTACACCACGCGATACGGGATGCCGAGCTTCTCCCACTCGGCCGCCTCCTGCGTGAGGCTGTAGTCGGTCAGCGGATTCTGCGCGACCCAGTCGCTCGGCAGACGCACCTCGTAACCGCCCTTGCGCTGCGCGACCTCGATCGCGGGCAAGCCCGCGTCGGTGCGGCGCCGGCACAATAGCGCGGCGAGGCGCAGACAGAACAGCAGCGGCCATTCGACCTCGCGCGCCTGCGCGAGCTTGCCGAGCTTGCCGGTCTGGCCCAGCACCAGCGCCGCCAGGCGCGCCTGGTCCGTGCGCGAGAAACCGGGCATGTCGGCATTGCTGGCGATGTAGGCCGAATGCTTGTGATAGCCGCTGTGCGAGATCGACAGACCGATCTCGTGCAGCGCGGCGGCCCAGCCCAGGAATAGGCGGCTCTCCTCGTCGCTGACGCCGCCCGCGGCCTTGAGCTGATCGAAAAAGCCGAGCGCGAGCGTTTCGATGCGGCGCGCCTGCGCGCGGTCCACGCCGTAGCGGCGCTTGAAGCCTTCCACGGTCACCGCGCGCATGTCCTCGTGCTGCGTGCGGCCCAGCAGGTCGTACAGCACGCCGAGGCGCAGCGCGGCGTCGGTGGTGTCGGCATAGTCGATGCCGAGCTCGTCGAACACCGCGATCATGATCGACAGTCCGCCCGCGAGCACCGGGATGCGGTCCGGCTTGAGCGCCGCGAGCTTCAGGCGGTTCACGTTCTCGGCCTTGATCAACGCGCGCTTCAGGCGCTCGAGGCCGCCGCGCGTGATGCCGTGCGTGACGCCGGGATCGTTGAAGTCGTTGGCCTCGATCAGTTCGGCCAGCGCGCGCGCGGTGCCCGACGAGCCGATGGCCTGCTCCCAGCCCTCCTTCTTGTACGGCTGCGCGATGATCTGGATCTCGCGGCGCGCGGCCAGCTCGGCCTGGCGCATCGTGTACTCGTCGACGTTGCCGGACAGGAAGAACGAGCGGCTGTGGCTCACGCAGCCGATATAGAGGCTTTCCATCATGATCGGCGTGTACTGCTCGCCGATGATGAACTCGGTCGAGCCGCCGCCGATGTCGACGACGAGCCGCTTGCCCGTGCTGGCCGGCACCGAATGCGCGGCGCCCGCGTAGATCAGACGCGCTTCCTCGCGCCCCGCGATCACTTCGATCGGAAACCCGAGCGCGGCCTCGGCCTCGGCGAGGAACTCGTGCGCGTTCTTGGCGACGCGCAGCGTGTTGGTGGCGACCGCGCGCACGCGGTCCGGATGGAAATCGCGCAACCGTTCGCCGAACCGCTTGAGCGCCTCCCACCCGCGCTCCTGCGAGGCGCGGTCGAGCAGCTTGTCGCGCGACAGGCCCGCGGCGAGTCGCACGGCTTCGCGCAGCGCATCGACCTGGTAGATCTGGCTGCCCGCGCCGGTCTCTTCGACGCGCCCCACGATCAAGCGAAAACTGTTCGATCCCAGATCGACGGCGGCCAGCAGATGGGGGGAAGTAACCATTATCGGGAAGGTATCCGAGTCCTAGGGTGGAGGTGGCCTGCGTCAGCTTGCGCGCGAATGCGCATGCGCGCTACCTGCATGATCGGCATATTGCCTTGAAGATTGCGTGACATTTTAAACGTTAGAAGCAATTCGGGCGCCGCATCGTGTCCGGCAGCCGTGTAACCCGCAGTGGCGAAACGACATTTTTTTCGCGTATGATCGATAAACGACTGTTTTATCGCCATATCCCTTCGCTTTTATCCGTCCGCCCGCTCGACCGTGAATCATCCCTACGCCGCGAATCTCTCCGAGCCGAAAATCGAGCCTGTCGCCGAATCCTCCACCGCCGCCCGCTGTCCGCTGCTGAACCGCGAACTCGGCATCCTCGATTTCAACGAACGCGTGCTGTCGCAGGCCACCGATCCGCAGGTGCCGCTGCTCGAACGGCTGCGCTTCATCTGCATCACGAGCAGCAATCTCGACGAGTTCTTCGAAGTGCGCTTGGCCGGCATCAAGGAGCAGATGCGCGAGACGCCCGACGCGGTCACGCCCGACGGCATGTCGCTGCCGCATCTGTACGACCTCGTGGTGGACCGCGTGCAGCGGCTCATGCACCGCCAGTACACGATGCTGCACGAGACCGTGCTGCCCGCGCTCGAGCAGGAAGGCATCTATTTCCACGGGCTCGAAGCGTGGAGCGAGGCGCAGATCGAATGGGCGCGCAACTACTTCATGGAAGAGCTGCTGCCCGTGCTGACGCCGATCGGGCTCGATCCCGCGCATCCGTTTCCGCGCGTGCTGAACAAGAGCCTGAACTTCGTGGTCGAGCTGGAGGGCCGCGACGCCTACGGGCGGCAGGCCGTGATGGGCATCGTGCAGGCGCCGCGCGCGCTGCCGCGCCTGGTGCGCATGCCGCAGGAGATCTCTGGCTTCCGTTACGGCTTCGTGCTGCTCAGCTCGCTGATGCAGCGCTTCGTCGGCGAGCTGTTCCCGCAGATGGTCGTGAAGAGCTGCAACCAGTTCCGCATCACGCGCAACAGCGAACTGTTCGTCGACGAGGACGAAATCACGAACCTACGCGTCGCGCTGCAGGGCGAACTGCCCGCGCGCCACCTCGGCAACGCGGTGCGGCTCGAGGTGTCGTCCGACACGCCGCAGCATCTCGTGCGGCGCCTGCTCGACGAAAGCGGCCTCGACGACCGCGACTGCTACCGCGTCAACGGCTCGGTCAATCTGGTGCGTCTGATGCAACTGCCCGATCTCGTCGATCTGCCGGAACTCAAGTTCCAGCCGTTCACGCCGTCGACGCCGGCCGTGATCGCGAACGCGCCGACCATTTTCGATGCGATCGACCAGGGCGACATCCTGCTGCATCATCCGTACGAGAGCTTCCAGCCCGTACTCCAACTGCTGCAGGAAGCCGCGCGCGATCCGAACGTGGTGGCGATCAAGCAAACCATCTACCGCACGGGTTCCGAATCGGCGCTCATGGACGCGCTGCTCGAAGCCGCGCGCAACGGCAAGGAAGTCACGGCCGTGGTCGAACTGCTCGCGCGTTTCGACGAAGAGACCAACATCAACTGGGCCGCGCAGCTCGAAGCGGTCGGCGCGCACGTCGTGTACGGCGTGGTCGGCCACAAGTGCCACGCGAAGATGATCCTGATCGTGCGCCGCGCGATAGTCAACGGCCGGCGCGTGCTGCGCCGCTACGTGCACCTCGGCACCGGCAACTATCACCCGCGCACGGCGCGCCTCTACACCGACTTCGGCCTGATGACGGCCGATGCGTCGATCAGCGAAGACGTGCATCACGTGTTCCAGCAGTTGACGGGTATCGGCGGCGAGCGCCAGCTCAATCAGTTGTGGCAGTCGCCGTTCACGCTGCAGCCGCGCATTCTCGAAGCGATCCGCGCCGAAATCGCCAATGCGCGCGCGGGCAAGCGCGCGCGCATCGTCGCGAAGATGAACGCGCTGCTGGAGCCGACCGTGATCGCGGCGCTCTACGAGGCATCGCAAGCGGGCGTGATGGTGGATCTGATCGTGCGCGGCGTGTGCGCGTTGAAACCCGGCGTGCCGGGGCTGTCGGAGAACATCACGGTGCGCTCGATCGTCGGGCGGTTTCTCGAACATCACCGCATTTACTACTTCCATGCGGACGGGGCCGAGAAGGTTTATCTGTCGAGCGCGGATTGGATGAACCGCAATCTGTTCCGGCGCGTCGAGGTCGCGTTCCCGATCCACGACCGCAAGCTCAAGCGGCGCGTGATTGCGGAAGGATTGTCGGCTTGCCTGGGCGACAATCAATCGGCTTGGATCATGCAGCCCGATGGGCATTACCGCCGCAGGCGCACGGGGCGCACGCCGCGCAACGCGCAGCTCGGGCTGTTGGCCAAGTTCTGTTCTTGATGGCCCCGCACGGCCGCGGGCAATACGCTTGAAACGGGCGCCGGGTTAAAACCTCGGCGCCGTTGGGCCGCGTCAGGCGGCGTCCGCCACCGACACCACGCGCTGCGACGGGAAGCGCGCGATGAACAAACTTCCCTGCCCTTCCTCGCTCTCGATCAGCAGTTGCGCATCGTGCCGTTGCAGCACGTGCTTGGTGATCGCGAGGCCGAGGCCGGTGCCGCCCGTGTCGCGCGAACGGCTGCGGTCCACGCGGTAAAAGCGCTCCGTCAACCGCGGCAAGTCCGTCGCCGGAATGCCGAGGCCGCTGTCGCGCACGGCGAAATCGGCACGCGAGCCCTCGCGCTGCCACGTCACGTCGATCTGGCCGCCCTCCGGCGTATAGCGCACGGCATTGATCACGAGATTGCCGAACGCACTGAAAATTTCGGTCGACGAACCGATCACGCTGAGCGTCTCGTCGCAAGAGAACGCGATGCGGTGGCGCCCGCGCGACAACGTCGCCGCATCGGCCCGCAGATGATTGAAGATCGCGCGCATGTCGACCACGGCGTCCTCGGGGGGCCGCGCCGCGCCCTCGAGTTTGGCCAGCACGAGCAGATCGTTGACGATCGAGCGCATGCGCGACGATTGCTGTTCCATGAGTTCGAGATACGACTTGCGCTCGTCGTCGGAAACGGGCAGCTCGCGCAGGGTTTCGAGGAACCCCGACAGCACGGTCAACGGCGTCTTGAGCTCATGCGAAACATTGGCGACGAAATCGCGGCGCATCTGGTCCGCGCGTTCGAGCTCGGTGATGTCCTGCGTGAGCAGCAGCTTGCGGTTGTCGCCGTACGGGAACGCCTGCACGGCGACCACGTTCTGGCGCGTGCGGCCCATGCCGCGCATGGTCAGCGTCTCGTCGAAGCGGCGCATTCTCAGGTAGCGCACGAACTCGGGCTGGCGCACGAGGTGCGTGACGGGCTGGCGCACGTCGCGCTTGGCGTCGATGCCGAAGTGCACCTCGGAGATCGTATTGCACCACTCGATCTGATCGCGCTCGTCGAGCATCATCACGCCGTTCGGCGAGGCCTGGATCGCCTGGATGAAACGCGCATGCTGCTGCTCGACGTGGCGCACCTGCGCATGCCACTGCTTGCCGAGCTTGTGCAGCCGGTAATAAATCTCGCCCCACAGGCCGCCCACGCGCGGCACCTCGCCGTACACGGGCGCCTTGAGCAGCCGCGCGAGCCGCTGCGCATGATAGGTGTTGACGCCGGTCTGCACGAGCATCAGGACGAGCGCCAGCGCACACGCGGCCGTCCAGTTGAAGATCGCGCCGAGCGCGGCGCACAGCAGCGCCGACAGCACGAACGTGACCGCGAACCGACTCCAGATGTTACCCAAGATAGCGCCCGATCAAGTCGAAACGCCCACATTATCACCGTAACGGGGGCGCACAGATGACATTAGCCGTGCTTGGCGAGACGATAGCCGCTGCCGCGCACGGTCTCGATCATCGCATCGGCGCCGGCCGGCTTGAGCGCGGCGCGCAGACGCTTGATGTGGACATCGACGGTGCGCTCTTCGACGAACACGTGATCGCCCCATACCTGGTCGAGCAGCTGCGTGCGGCTATGCACGCGCTCGGGATGCGTCATGAAGAAGTGCAGCAGGCGGAATTCGGTCGGACCGAGATCGAGCTTGATCTCCTCGCCGTCGTGCTTGGCCGCGACGCGGTGCGTGGCCGGATCGAGGCGCAGCCCGTTGATCGACACCACGTCCTCGGTCAGCTGCGGCGCGCGGCGGCGCAGCACGGCCTTGATGCGCGCCATCAGCTCCTTCGGCGAGAACGGCTTGGTCACGTAGTCGTCGGCGCCGATCTCGAGGCCGAGCACCTTGTCCTGCTCGTCGCCGCGCGCCGTGAGCATGATGATCGGGATGTGCTTGGTACGCTCGTTGTTGCGCAGGTCGCGCGCGAACGTGATCCCGGACTTGCCCGGCAACATCCAATCGAGCAGCACGAGATCGGGCAGCACGTCGCTGATCAGGTTCTGCGCCTGCTCCGCGTTGTACGCGCGGATCGGGCAATGCCCCGCATGCTGCAGATTGACCGAGATCAACTCGGAAATCGCGGGCTCATCTTCGATGACGAGAATGTTGCTAGGCATCGGCACCTCTGTCCGCCCTCTCGGGCTGATTAGTTGTTGACTTCGCTGTCGAGCACGTCGCGCGGCTGATGCCGCACGTCGGCGCCCTTCGTGATGTAGAAGATGAATTCGGCGATGTTCTTCGCGTGGTCGCCGACGCGCTCGATCGACTTGGCGATCGACAAATAGTCGAGTCCCACCGTGATCAGGCGCGGATCTTCCTGCATGTACGACACGAGCTTGCGCGTGAACGAACGGAATTCGTCGTCCACGTCCTTGTCGGCGCGCACGATCTCGGCCGCGGATACCGTGTCGAGACGCGCGAACGCGTGCAGCGTGCGGCGCAGCATGTTCGTCACGAGCTCGCCCGAGACCTTGATCTCGGCGATGTTGATCTGGCGCGCGCCGGGTTCGTCCGACAGGCGCATCACGCACTTCGCGATCTTCGCGACTTCGTCGCCCGCGCGCTCGAGGCCCGTGATCGACTTCAGCACCGCGATCACGAGACGCAAGTCGCGCGCGGTCGGCTGCCGGCGCGCGATCAGGTTCACGGCCTCCTGGTCGATCTCGACTTCGAGCTGGTTGACGTGCTCCTCGGCGACCAGCACGCGGTCGGCGATTTCGCGGTCGAGGTCGTCGACCGCATGGATCGCGTCGATGATCTGCTGCTCGACGATGCCGCCCATCGCGAGCAGGTGCGAGCACAAGGTGTTGAGGTCGGCGTCGAATTGGCTCGACAAATGTTTATCGGACATAGTTGTTCTCCTTCATCCTGCGTGGCGCGTGCGAATCAGCCGAAACGGCCCGTGATGTAGTCTTCCGTTTCCTTGCGGCCCGGCTTCGTGAACATCTTCTCGGTGTGATCGAATTCGATCAGTTCGCCGAGATACATGTACGCCGTGTAGTCGGAACAGCGCGCCGCCTGCTGCATGTTGTGCGTCACGATCACCACCGTGTACTCGCTCTTGAGCTCGGTGATTAGCTCCTCGATCCGGCCCGTCGAGATCGGGTCGAGCGCCGAGCACGGCTCGTCGAGCAGCAGCACTTCGGGGCGGATCGCGATGCCGCGCGCGATGCACAGGCGCTGCTGCTGGCCGCCCGACAGGCCGTAGCCGCTCTGGTTCAGCTTGTCTTTGGCCTCGGTCCATAGCGCGGCCTTGGTCAGCGCCCATTCCACGCGGTCGTCCATTTCGGAGCGCGAGAGCTTCTCGAACATCTTCACGCCGAATGCGATGTTGTCGTAGATCGACATCGGGAACGGCGTCGGCTTCTGGAACACCATGCCGATGCGCGCGCGCAGCAGCGAGATGTCCTGCTTCGTTTCGAGCAGGTTCTCGCCTTCGATCAGGATCTGACCTTCGGCGCGCTGCTCGGGATACAGCGCGTACATCTTGTTGAACGTGCGCAGCAGCGTGGACTTGCCGCAGCCCGACGGCCCGATGAAGGCAGTGACCTTGCCCTCGGGAATGCTCAGGTTGATGTTCTTCAGCGCATGGAACTTGCTGTAGAAGAAGTTGAGGTCCTTGACCTCGATCTTCGGCTTGACCGGTTCCAGCGGCTGCGCGCCGGTCGCTCCGAGGTTCGGAGCGTGCGCCTGAGCGGGATAAGTGATTTGGCTTTCTGCCGTATTCATCGCAGTGCTCCGAACTTATTTCTTGGAAAAGAGGATGCGCGCCAGGATGTTGAGCAGCAACACCCCGACCGTGATCAGGAATACGCCGGCCCAGGCCAGCGACTGCCAGGCCGCGAACGGGCTCATCGCGAACTTGTAGATCGTGACGGGCAGGTTCGCCATCGGCTGATTCAGATCGAGCGAGAAGAACTGGTTCGACAGCGCCGTGAACAGCAGCGGCGCGGTTTCGCCCGCGATGCGCGCGACCGCCAGCAGAATACCGGTGATGATGCCGCTCAGCGACGCGCGCAGCGTGATCTTCGTGATCATGCGCCACTTCGGCGTGCCGAGCGCGAAGGCCGCTTCGCGCAACGCGTTCGGCACCAGGTTCAGCATGTTCTCCGTGGTGCGGATCACGATCGGAATCTGCAGCAGCGCGAGCGCGATCGCGCCGGCCCAGCCGCTGAAGTGGCCCATCTGCGCGACGACCACCGCGTACACGAACAGCCCGATCACGATCGACGGCGCCGACAGCAGAATGTCGTTGATGAAGCGCGTCACGCTCGCGAGCACGTTCTTCTTGCCGTATTCCGCGAGATAGACGCCCGCCATCACGCCGATCGGCGTGCCGAACGCGGTGCCGATCGCAACCAGCAGGAAGCTGCCGACGATCGCATTGGCGAGGCCGCCGCCCGGCGTATCGGGCGCCGGCGTCGATTGCGTGAACAGCGACAGCGACAGGCCGCCGATGCCGAGATGCAGTGTGGTGTAGAGAATCCACACGAGCCAGATCAGGCCGAACGCCATCGCGCCGAGCGAGGCGGCCAGCGCGATGCCGTTGACGACGCGGCGGCGGCGCTGCAGGCGCGCGCGCACGGTTTCGAGTTCGGCGCCCGTGGCGCCCGGGAAATTGAGTGCGTCGTTCATTTCTGGCCCTCTGCTTTTTCGAGGCGCAGCAGCATGAACTTCGAGATCGCGAGCACGATGAAGGTAATCACGAACAGAATCAGGCCGAGTTCCATGAGCGCTGCCGTATGCAGGCCGGGCGCGGCCTCGGCGAACTCGTTCGCGAGCGCCGAGGTGATACTGTTGCCGGGCGAGAACAGCGAGATGTTGTCGAGCAGGTTGGTGTTGCCGATCACGAACGTGACGGCCATCGTCTCGCCGAGCGCGCGGCCGAGGCCGAGCATCACGCCGCCGATCACGCCGGCCTTCGTGTAGGGCAGCACGATCTTCCACATCACTTCCCAGGTCGTGCAGCCGATGCCGTACGCCGATTCCTTCAGCAGCACGGGCGTCACCTCGAACAC
>CAUPOD010000066.1:0-9051 GCA_963512745.1 uncultured Burkholderia sp.
AACCCCCACTAATAAAAAATAACCGCCCCCCGCCGCGCGGGGCTGATCTTGAGGGGCACGCCGTGTTTTAGCCCCCCCCCGCCCCCCCCCCCCCCCGCCCCCGCGCCGCTGCCAAGCGGCTCGGCGTCGATCACACGACGGTCGCGCGGCGCGTGCGGGAACTCGAGGCCGCGCTCGGCACGATCCTGTTCGACAAATCGCGCGCCGACGGCTTCCGTCTGACCGCCGACGGCCAACGCCTGCTGCGCCACGCCGATGCCGTCGAGACGGCCGTGCATTCGGCGAGCGAACAGTTCGCGGGCGCCGCGCAGGGTCTGTCGGGGCACGTGCGGCTCGGCTCCACGGAAGGCTTCGGGTGTTTCTTCCTGGCGCCGCAGCTCACGCGCTTCGCGACGGCGCACCGCGACGTGTCGGTCGATCTGCTGCCCGTGCCGCATTTCGTGAGCCTGTCGAAGCGCGAGGCGGACATGGCGATCACGCTCGAACGGCCCGAGCGCGGTCAGTACGTGTTCACGAAGCTGTGCGACTATCAACTGCGCCTGTACGGCACGCGCGATTATTTCGCGCGCCGCGAACACGTGCGCACGCTCGCCGATCTCAAGCAGCACGCGTTCCTCGATTACGTGACGGATCTCGCGTTCAGCCACGAACTGCTGTACCTGAAGCGCGCGATTCCGAACATCACGGCCAACCTGTGCAGCACCAGCGTGATCGCGCAATATCACGCGGTGCTGCAAGGCCACGCGCTCGCGATTCTGCCGTGCTTCATGGCGACGCCGAATTCCGCGCTCGTGCCGATCCTGCCCGACGAGGTCGTGGTAACGCGGCATTTCTGGCTCAGCAGCCGCGAGGACATGCGCAAGCTGCGCCGCATCACGGCGCTATGGGATTATCTGCGCGCGGCCGCCGATGCGAACCGCGCGCTGCTGATGGGAGAGTCGGGAGAAATGCGCTACGTGGCACCGTGACGTGCATCGAGCATCGATGCATCGAGCCTCACGCGCCCGCATGCCAAGGCGTGAGCCTCTTCTGCAGCGCGCGCAGACCGAGTTCGAGCACGAGCGCGATCGCGCCGATCACGAAGATGCCGGCCAGCACCACGTCGGTCTGCAGGAAGCGCGACGCCGAATAGACCATGAAGCCGAGCCCGCGCGTCGCGGCGATCAGTTCGGCGGCCACGAGCGTGGACCAGCCCGCGCCGAGCGCGATGCGCGTGCCCGTCAAGATCGACGGCAACGCGCTCGGCAGCACCACGTGCAGGATCAGCTGCCAGCGCGATGCGCCGAGCGACGCCGCGGCCAGCAGGCGGCTCTGCGACACCTGCCGCGCGCCCGAGGCCGTGGCGATCGTGAGCGGCGCGAAGATCGTCAGGTAGATCAGCAGCACCTTCGACAACTCGCCGATGCCGAACCAGATCACCATCAGCGGCAAATAGGCGAGCGGCGGAATCGGCCGGTAGAACTCGATGATCGGATCGAGTATGCCGCGCAGCACTTTGTTGGTCGCGATCGCGATGCCGGCCGGAATCGCCGTGACGAGCGCGAGCGCGAACGCAAGCGCGATGCGCGACAGGCTTGCGCCTAGATGCTGGGGCAGCGTGGAATCGTCGAAACCGTCGCGCCACAGCGTCGCGTAGCTGTGCAATACCGCGGCGGGCCCAGGCAGCACCACCTCGGGCAGCCAGCCCAGGCGGCTCGCGAGCCACCACAGGCCGAACAAGGCGGACAACGTCAGCACGGTCGCGATGCGGCCCGCATGCGCACGCCAGAATTGCCGGGAGCGCGCGGCAGGCGCATCCGCGTCGCCGGTGCGCAACGCGCCGACGGCAGTCGTTTCGGCGGCGGACATGTTAGACCTCCTCCGTTTCGCGAATCAGTTGATCGAGCAATTCCATGTGGATCTCCGTGAATTGCGGATCGGTGCGGATCGCGCGCAGCGGCTCGCCGGCCGCATAGCGGCGCGCGAAATCGAGCCGGTGGCGCGCCACGACGCGGCCCGGGCGCGGCGACAGGATCAGCAGCTCGGTCGCGAGCAGGATCGCCTCTTCCACGCTGTGCGTGATCAGGAAAATGCCCTTGCGCGTCGCGCGCCACACGTCGAGCAGCAGCACTTGCATCTGCTCGCGCGTGAGCGCATCGAGCGCGCCGAGCGGCTCGTCCATGAGCAGGAACGCGGGATCGGCGGCCAGCGCGCGCGCCAGGCCGACGCGCTGGCGCATGCCGCCCGAGATCTCGTCGATGCGGTGCCGTTCGAAGCCCTTGAGCTTCACGAGTTCGAGCACCTGCGCCGCCCGCGCCTCGCGCGCCGCGCGTCCCTGGCCTTGCATGCGCAGCCCGAACGCGACGTTGTCGAGCACGTTGAGCCACGGCATCAGCGCGTCGTCCTGAAACACCACGCCGCGGCTCGCATCGGGGCCTTCCACGAGCTGGCCGTCCATCGTGATGCTGCCCTCGGTCGGCTTCTGGAAACCGGCCAGCAGCGCCAGCAGCGTGCTCTTGCCGCAGCCCGACGCGCCGAGCGCGACCACGATTTCCCCGCTGCGCACGGAGACCGAAACATCGTGCAGCGCCGTCAAACTGCCGCGCACGGTCTGATAAACGACACTCGCGTGCCGGGCGCTCAATTCAGCCATGACCCCTTCCTGTCGAACCGCCGCACCTAACCTTACTGGGCCGCCGCCTGCTTGACGAACTGCGGCGCGATCGACGCGGTGTAGTCGGGCAGCACCTTGTCGATCTTCTTCTGCTCCTGCAGGAAGCGCGCGGTCGCCGCCACGGCCTGCGCGGTGCCGCCGCCGAACAGCGACGCCGACGCCTGCTCGGACGCCACCGGATAGCTGTTGCCCGCGAGCAGCTGCGGCACGTCGGACGCCTTTGCGCCGCTCAGTTTCGCGATCGCGGCGACTTGCGGCGAAGCCGCGCTCCATGCCTTGCCTTGCGCGCGGTAGTCCGCGAACTGGGTCGTCGTCACGTCGACGAACTTCTGCACGAACGCGGGATGCGCCTGCACGAAGTCCTTGCGCACGGCCCACAGATCGAACGTGGGCGCGCCCCACTTGCCGACCTGCGTCGAATCGACGAGCACGTGGCCCGTTTCCTTGGCCTTACCGAGCGCGGGATCCCACGTATAGGCGGCGTCGATATCGCCGCGCGTCCAGGCCGCGACCGTCTCGGTCGGCCCGAGATTGACGATGCGGACCTGATCGGGGCGAATGCCCCAATGCTTGAGCGCGGCCAGCAGGCTGTAGTGGCTCGTCGAAACGAACGGCGTTGCGATGGTCTTGCCGACCAGATCCTGCGGCTTGTCGATATGCGCGGCGTTGCGCACCACGAGCGCTTCCGAATCGCCGGTCAGCGCGTTGAGCGCCACGGCCTCGATCGGCACGCCGCGGCTGACCGCGGCCGCGAACGGGCTCGACCCGACGTCGCCGATCTGGATGTCGCCCGACGCGAGCGCGGCGACGATGTCCGCGCCCGTATCGAACCGGCGCCAGTTGATGGTCCAGCCCGTGGCCTTCTGATATGCGTCGCTGGCCTGCGCGAGCTTGGCGGGATCGGCGCCGTATTGGTACGCGATATTGACGGTCTCCGCGTGCGCGGCGTGCGCGAACAGCGCGGCGACGGCCGTCTGGGCGGCCAGGGCGAGAAGCGTGCCTGTGAATTTCATCGAGGTATCCGGTAGAGGAAGCGTGCCGGAGAGCGTAGCAGCGGCCCGCGGCCATCCCAACCAATAAAACCTCAGTTGCATATACGAAGATGGCGACACGGTCCGCGGCTTCGCCGGCAAAAAAAAACGCAGAGCCGTCGGTCGGACGGATCTGCGCTTCAATCAAGCACTCGCCACTACCGGCGCGCGCCCCAAGGGGCACGCGCGCATCCTGCATCAGGTCGCGCCACCCTCGGTCTGCTGCGTGCACTCGGCCGCACCGCCGCTGGTCTTGCAGCGGATCTTCTTGAGCATGTGCTGCATGTCGTGGTTGTACCAGCCGTTGTCCCACAAACCTTGGCGCACCTTGACCAGCATTTCGCCATAGTTCTTCGTGCGCGTGTCGTCGATGTGGTACCAGTAGTTCGACGGAATATCCGAATCGCTCTGCTTGATGCGCGCGATCGCCGTATCCCACATGTTGTCGGCCACCCAGGTGCGCGACTTCTGGCCGAAATCGGCCGGGAACTTGTCTTTGTGGATATCGACCTGCAGCGACAGCATGCCGAGCACGTAGTCGGCAATCCCGCCGCTGCTGCCGAGCCCCTTGTAAAGCTCGAGCGCCTTGTACGCGAACGACGGCGCATACGAATACTCGACGCTGCCGTTGTTGAACATCGGTCCGAACGACGCGATCGTGGCGGGCACGGGCGCCGCGCCGACCACATTGGCGAACGTCGAAGCCTGCTTGTCGTAGGCGAGCACCGCGACCTTCTTGCCGGCCGCCTTCTGCAGGCTTTCGAGGTTGTCCTTGGTGCGCGCGAACAGGAACACCTTGCCGCCCGGCGCCACGGCCGCGACTTCGAAGTTGCCGTCGGACATGTACTTGGCGGCCTTCGGGCTCGACATCGCCTGGATCGCGCTGTGTTCCTCCTCGTAGTTCTGCAGGCCGCCGACCATGTCGAGGCTGCCCGCGAACTTCACGAACTGGATGTTGTGCACGCCGGTGATTTCGACCGCATCGCACTTGCCGCTCTTGAAGTCGGACGCCGCGACGTCCTCGTCCGTGTACGGCTTCGGCTCGAACTTCACGCCCCAGCTCAACGCCTGCGTGATGTAGTCCTGAAACGACTGATAGACGAACCCGTTCGCGCCGATCGGATCGTAGATGCACAGCGAACGCGTGACCGTCTCCGCGAACGCATGCGAGCTGGCGCACAACGCCGCCGCCACGGCAACTGCTTTCAATGGCTTATGCCAATTTTTATTGTCGGCTTTCATGCTTCCTCCCTTCCTCTTCATCTATGTTTAGGACGCGGCCCGCGGGTACGGGCCTAGCGTCGCTCCGCCAGGAAACACACTTCAGAAAAATCAGAAAAACGCCTTGTAGATCAGCGGCCCGTACGCATCGATGAGCAATACCGTGCACATCACGAGCAGCGGCATCAGCACGCGCTCGTGCCGGCGGTAGAAGCTCTTCTCGCGCGGCTCGGCCGCGAGCGCCTCGAACTCCTGCTCGCCGATCGCCTGCCGCGCGAGCAGATGATTGAGCGCCACGGGCGGCAGCAGATAGCCGACCTCGAACGCGACGAGCGTGATCATCCAGAAATGCACGGGCGAGATGCCGTTGCGGTACGCGATGCCCGCGATCACGCTGCTCACGAGGATGATCGCGCCGTACGGATCGATCAGCATCCCGATGATGACGAGCGTGACGGTCAGGATGCCCGTCGCGAGCCACACCGAGCCGAGATGCTGCGGGAACAGGTCCATCACGCCCGAGCGTTCGACCGCCCCGCCGCCCGCCACCGCGAACGCCATCAGCATCAGCAGCGCGCCGATCGAAACCGCCGACTGCATGGTCGAATCGCGGATCACGCTGGTCACGCCGCCGTACTCGCACGCGCCCGGCTTACCGCGCTGGAAGCGCGCCAGCACCCAGCGTTCGAACATGATGATGAACAGCAGGATGAACGGCAGCACCACCGGGATCGAGAACTCGTTGAACGGCGTTTGCAGCAGCACCGTGAACAGGAAGATCATGAACGCCGCGATTGCCGCATACGGAATCAGCGGCACCATCGCGCGCAGGCTCGGCAGCAGCGCTTCGCGCGGCGATGCGATCGACAGCGACGAGCGGCGCGTCGCGATCACGACCGCCGTGAACAGCACTGCCGACAGCAGAAAGATCTTCGAGCCCCAGCCGAAGATCTGGTCCGTCGTCACTTCGCGGTTCAGTGCGGAGATGATTACGATCATCAAGCAAGGGTTGAGCACCACGCCCATGCTGCCCGACATCGCCGCCGCGCCCATCGCGAGCTGCCGGCGCGCGCCGTTGGCGCGCAATTCGTCGTAGATCACGCCGCCGATGGCCAGCACGAAAATCCCCGAGGCGCCGGTATAGGCGGTCGGCACGGCCGCGATCAGCACCACGGCGATAGTGATCAGCTCAGGCGCCAGCTTCCACGGCCGCAGCACCTCGAAGATCAGCCACATCACGCGCGTTTCCTTGAGCAGCACGCCGGCCCAGATGTACAGCGCCACGTCGAGGTACAGGTCCGAGAACATCACCATGCGCCGCACCTGCACGAGCGTGCCGGCCAGATAGTGCTCGCCGAGGATGAACCACAGCAGCGCGAAGCCGCCGAGCACCACGTACAGTGGCACCGTCAGCAGCGCGCGGCCGAGCCGGCCGCCCGGCGTCGCGCGCGCGGGCACCCGCACGAAATCGAACAGGCACAGCGCCGACAGAATGCCGAAGCCGGCCACCCAGATCCAGTGCAAGGCGGTCGGGATCGACTGCCCCGCGCCTTGATCGAGCTGGATCCAGCGCAGCCCCGCGAACAGCATGCCGATGTGGACCACGCCCTGCGCGATCGCGCTGATGCGGAAGTCGAGCGCCGTCAGCGGCAGCCGCAGCGCGATGTGCTCGTGGCCGAGCTGCCCCGCGAACCCGCACACGAGAATCAGCAGCACCAGCACGTACGGTTGCACGTCCTGCCCGATGTTGGTGAGCCAGCCGAACAGGAATTCGACCGAACGGTACGCATGCAGCAGGATCGAGTGGCCGGCCAGCTGGTTGTACGTGTACATCTTGAACAGCTGGCGGCACTGGTCGCGCTGATTGACGAGCGATGCGCGCACGGCGTTGGGATCGACCGGGCCCGAATCGAACAGCGCGTCGCTGTTGGACGCCTTCGCTTGCGCGACGGCCTGCGCGACCTGCGAATCGATGTCCGCGTCCGGACTGCAGGCCGGTTTCGGCATCTGCACGCGCAGGAAGCTGTAGCCGGGCCAGATCGATTCGCCCACGTTGAGCAGGCGCGCATGCACGAACGAGCTGGTCGCGAACGCGACGGCCGCGAGCAGCAGCAATGCGGTCGGCAGCGTGACGAGCCAGTTGCGCAGTGCGGTCGCGGTCGTCACGTGCTGCGGGTCCGCATACTTTTCATTTACTAAGGTCTGCATTTATCCGCCTGCGGTATCAATTCAACAGGCCGCTCGAATCGTCGGCGCTCTTGGCGGCCGAATCGTTCGGGAAGCGGCCCAATTGCTCGTACGGGGTACGCGATCCGGTGGCCTGCATCCAGATCTGATCCGACAGATTCAACGTCTCGAGGCGGCCGATCTCGGTCAGCAAGCGGTATTGCTTGGGCGTACGGTTCTGCTTGTCGATCGCCACGAACTGGCGGATCGCTTCCTGCTCGCGCGCGCCGTCGCCGTGGCCGTACGCGGCGATCGCCGCGAACGTCGCCGGCAGCGGCATGCCGGCCTTCGTGGCGAGCTGCACCGCGTGATCCATCGCGGCCTGCGGATCGACGCCTTGCGGCTCGCTGCCCGGCACGCTGAGCCAGCCAGCCGCACGGATCGCTTCCGGCATGCCCCACCATTTGTCGTTGTTCAGGCAGGTCGACGAGCGCGCGGCCTTGACCACCACGTCCTGCGGCACACCGACCACGCTGGCGGCCTGAATGTCGCTGAGCAGCGCCTGGACGCTCGTCAGCAAGCCGATCATGTACGACACGCGGTCGCCGTCGCTCCAGAAGTGCGGGCACGCATTCTGATCGCCGAAGTGCGGATAGGCGGCAAGGAAGTCCTTGTAGGCCAGGAAGCGGCGCTCGGCGGTCAGCTTCTGCAGACGCTGCTCGACGATGTGGAAATCGCGCGCATGGTCGGCTTGGCCGTCATGCAGCGCCTGCAGATACATCAGGTGCGCTTCGTTCGCTCTGGATTCCGAACACAGTGCCGACAGCAGCTCGGTTTGCATCAGAATCACGTGCGGCCGGTTGACGACCTTCTGGAACGATTCCATGAGCTGGTTCAGCGAGGTGCCGCTGCCGCAGGCGGACATGTCGACGTCGCTGCTCTGCAGGACTTCGGGCACGACATGGTCGCTCGCATAGGACGTGAGCGTCATGCCGACCGGCGGATAGAGCGCCGAGCAGCCGCTCAAAACGGCTCCGCCCACGAGTACTGCCGACCAAAGAATGAGTCTTCCGAAGTGCATTCGCATCGCTGTCCCTCCCAGTCATTATCGTTTTCGGTGCGACTATGCCGCGCGATAAAATCCGCTCGCGGCCTCACACTCGTGAGTACCCTGCTGTGATGATGCGTGACTTGGAGGACGGCGCGAGCATGCGCCGATGCGGCATCGGCGGTCGCGGCGCGGCGGGCGCGCTTGTTCGATCGTCTCCAGTCTTATATTTTTGGGAATGTCACATTGGATCATGTGACATTCGGTGAAGCCGATCTTAATTCGCGTTCCGGCAATACTCAACCCTTAGGCTTAGCACTCTAAACTGCGGGATATCACGGATGTCGTAAAAGGCGATGCAGCACGTGCGCCCTATCGGCGGTGTTTTAAACCGGGGCCAGGTTTGAAACGAGCGACAATTACCGAAATAAAGTTTGTTAAGTTTTTTAAACCGATCACTCTATTTTTCATAGGACCGTAACGGCACTATTCGTCATGAGTAATTCCACCGATCGATTCGACCAAGTCAGCGTCGTCAAGCGCGCCAATATCTACTTCGACGGCAAGTGCGTCTCGCACACCGTGCTGTTTCCGGACGGCTCCCGCAAAACCCTCGGCGTGATCTTTCCCGCGGCCCTGAAGTTCGGCACGCAGGCCGCCGAGCGGATGGACGTGCTGAGCGGCAAGTGCCGCATCCGCCTCGACGGCGACGCGGACTGGCACACCTACGGCGCAGGCGAATCGTTCTCCGTGCCGGCCGACAGCAGCTTCGACATCGAAGTACTCGAGACGCTCGATTACGTGTGCAGCTATCTGTAAGTAAGTAACGGGACCGCGGGGGCGGCACTGGATCAGGCGCCCCCGCTCGCGGCATGACAATGCCAATGGCTGCGGCTGCGGCTGCGGCTGCGCATTGGCCGTCAGCCCGACGA
>CAUPOD010000067.1:0-9031 GCA_963512745.1 uncultured Burkholderia sp.
CGATTCGCCAAGTATGAGGTGCGGTATTGATACAGGGTCTATTTGCGTCGCGCCCGGGGGCCCCTGCCGACGCGAAGCGTCGGGCCCGACGCCTTCAAAGGGGCGTCTAAGCATTCAACGACCGAGCGGCGCAAAAGTTAACCGGGAAATTGCTACGGGATATTGCGACGACGCATCGCCGCGATGCGCGTATTCCGCAACTCGCGGCGAGCGGAAAAAACGCGGATTGGAAAAACGAGAGCGCCGGAGAGAATAACGGCGATTAGTGATGGTAAAGCTCGCGTACCGCGTCTTCGATATGCTGGCGCAGCAGGCGCCGCTCGTCGGGCGTCATATGGCCGTCGAACGTGCGCTGCTCGTCGAAATCGGCGCCAACCGGACGCCCTTCGACAGGCATGCCGCTGCCGCCCGGTTCGCCGGGATGCGGGCGGCGCATGTCCGCGCGCTTGTCGCGCGGGGGCACCCGGTGCGAACCGTCCGCATTCCATGAACCGCCGGGACGCGGCGAGTCGGGCACGCCCGGAATCTGCGCGCGCGCGAGATCCGCGATGCCTAAGCCGGTAAGCACGAACGACAATACACATGCCATCCGCGCCGATCGCATCACGGTCCAGACTCTGCTGACTCTGCCCAGCGTTGGGGTTCGTGCATCACGCGGCAACCGGCTACCTCTGTCACTGAAGATAATCCCGCATCCGAAATCCGGCGGGCGAAAATAAAATACAAACAACATCAAATTTCCCGCCGGCGAGTATCCACCGATTATCCGCCCCGAGTAAAGGAATCTCGCATTGGGGTGTTTATGTGGCATCATCGGCCCGGTAAATTTTGTAACCGACTATTACTGGCGCGAAGCTGCTCAAGCGCGGGGCTGACCAATCGATATAAGATGCCGTCCATGGAAACGAAGAACCCTTCAAAGATTCTCGTCGTCGACGACGATCCGCGGCTGCGCGACCTGCTGCGCCGCTATCTGAGCGAACAAGGCTTCAACGTCTACGTCGCCGAAAACGCGACCGCGATGAACAAGCTCTGGGTACGCGAGCGTTTCGATCTGCTCGTGCTCGACCTGATGCTGCCCGGCGAGGACGGCCTGTCGATCTGCCGCCGCCTGCGCGGCAGCAACGACCGCACGCCGATCATCATGCTGACGGCCAAGGGCGAGGACGTGGACCGTATCGTCGGCCTCGAAATGGGCGCCGACGATTACCTGCCCAAGCCGTTCAACCCGCGCGAACTGGTCGCCCGCATCCACGCCGTGCTGCGCCGCCAGGCGCCGGCCGAACTGCCGGGCGCGCCGTCGGAAACGGCCGAGGTGTTCGAGTTCGGCGAGTTCTCGCTGAATCTGGCCACGCGCACGCTGACCAAGTCCGGCCAGGAAATCCCGCTGACCACCGGCGAGTTCTCCGTGCTCAAGGTGTTCGCGCGCCATCCGCGCCAGCCGCTCTCGCGCGAAAAGCTCATGGAACTCGCGCGCGGCCGTGAATACGAAGTGTTCGACCGCAGCCTCGACGTGCAGATCTCGCGCCTGCGCAAGCTCGTCGAACCCGATCCGGGCAGCCCGCGCTTCATCCAGACCGTCTGGGGCCTCGGCTACGTGTTCATTCCGGACGGCGCAGCCTGAGCCTTACCCCTGCATCCGTCCGCAGCCCTTTTTCATTTCGGCCGTTCCTCATGCGTATCGACCGGCGCCTGCTGACACTCGTTTTCGGCGGCTTGTTCTGGCGCACGTTCCTGCTGATCGCGCTGCTGATCGCGGTCAGCCTGGCCGCCTGGTTCCAGAGCTTCCAGGTGTTCGAGCGCGAGCCGCGCGCGCAGCGCGTGGCGCTGCAGCTCGTGGCCGTGGTCAAGCTCACGCGTACCGCGCTGCTCTACTCCGATCCCGATCTGCGCCGCGCGCTGCTGCAAGACCTCGAAAGCAACGAGGGCGTGCGCGTCTACCCGCGCGAACAGGGCGACAAGTACACGCTGCAGCCCGGCGATACGCTGAACCAGCTGATCGAACACGACATCCGCAGCCGGCTCGGCGACGATACCGTGATCGCGCAGTCGGTCAACAAGATTCCGGGCGTCTGGATCAGCTTCAAGATCGACGACGACGATTACTGGGTCGCGCTCGACCGCGACCAGCTCGATACCGTCACGGGCCTGCAATGGGCGGGCTGGGGCTTGTTCGCGCTCGGCCTGTCGCTGTTCGGCGCGGCCTTCATCACGAGCCTCGTCAATCAGCCGTTCTCGCGCCTGGCGATTGCCGCGCGCAGCGTCGGCTCGGGACAGATTCCCGAGGCGCTGCCCGAGCGCGGCAGGGGCGTCGCCGCCGAGACCAACCGCAGCTTCAACCAGATGGTCAGCGATCTCCAGCAGTTGGAAGCCGATCGCGCGCTGATGCTGGCCGGCATCTCGCACGACTTGCGCACGCCGCTCGCGCGCCTGCGCCTCGAAACCGAGATGAGCCCGAGCGATCAGGCGACCAAGGATGCGATGGTCGACGACATCGAGCAGATGGACCGCATCATCGCTTCGTTCATCGATTACGCGCGCCCCGCGCAGCGTACGCCCGAACCCGTCGATCTGTCCGTCGTAGTGCGCGAGGTCGCGGCGCGCCTCGCGGGCGAGGACGGCGTGCGGATCCATACGGACCTCGCGCCCGCGGCCGTGATCGAAGCCGACGAAACCGATCTGCGCCGCATGCTCGGCAATCTGCTCGAGAACGCGCGCAAATACGGCCGCAGCGCGAGCGACGGCGTCGCGCGCATCGCGCTCGAAACGCGCGTCGCGCATGCGCGCGTCGAACTCGTGGTGCGCGACGACGGCCCCGGAATTCCCGAGGATCAGCTGCCGCTCGTGATGCGTCCGTTCTACCGCATCGATTCGGCGCGCACGACGGCCGACGGCTCCGGGCTCGGCATGGCGATCGTGCTGCGGCTCGTCAACCGCTACCGCGGCACGCTGCGCCTGCGCAACCGCGCGCCCGGACCGGGGCTCGAAGTCACGCTGGACTTCCCGGCGGCGCGCGCGTAAAGCAAACTCAACCGCGCAGCAGCAACGCCACCGCCTGCGCCTCGATCGCTTCCCCGCGGCCGAGGTAGCCGAGCTTCTCGTTGGTCTTCGCCTTGACGTTCACGCGTTCGAGCGGCAATCCGAGATCGGCCGCGATGTTCGCGCGCATCGCATCGATATGCGGCGCGAGCTTCGGCGTCTGCGCGATCAGCGTGCTGTCGACGTTCTGAATCGCGAAACCCGCGGCCGCGACGCGCGCCGCGCACTCGCGCAGCAGCACACGGCTGTCGGCGCCCTTGAAACGCGGATCGGTGTCCGAAAAATGCCGGCCGATGTCGCCGAGCGCGGCCGCGCCGAACAGCGCGTCGGTGATCGCGTGCAGCAGCACGTCCGCGTCCGAGTGGCCGAGCAGCCCGCGTTCGTATGGCAGCGTGACGCCGCCGATGATGAGCGGGCGCCCCTCGACGAGCTGATGCACGTCGTAGCCCTGTCCGATTCTGAGATCCATCTGCTGCTACCTGTTATCCGTTAGTGAAACCAAGTAAAACCGGCCGGCGGCCGAGTTCGGCGGCGCTCGATTGCGCGCGCCTCAGGGCTCGCGCGCGAGGAATGCCTCGGCGAGCGCGAAATCCTCGGGATACGTAACCTTGAAATTGCGCAGACTCCCCTGCACCACGCGCGGCGTATGCCCGGCCCATTCGATCGCGCTGGCCTCGTCGGTCAGCTCGTGGCCCGCGGCCTGCGCTTGCGTGATCGCGTCGCGCAGCATGCCGATGCGGAACATCTGCGGCGTCTGCGCCTGCCACAGCCCGTCGCGCGGCTCGGTGCGCGCGATCGCGTTGTCGCCGGGCGGCACGCGCTTCAGCGTATCGGCAACCGGCAGCGCGATGATGCCGCCGACCGGATCGTCCTTGACCGCCGCGACCAGCGCACGGATCAGCGCGGACGTGATGCCGGGCCGGGCCGCATCGTGCACGAGCACCCAATCGCGGTCGGTCGCGCCGAACCCGGCCAGCTCGCGCAGGCCGTTCAACACGGTCGCCTGGCGCGTGGCGCCGCCGCTGCGGCGCACGGCGAAACGCAGATTGCCGAAGCGCCGCGCATCGAAATGGTGGTCGTCGGGCGCGAGCACCACGAGCGTCTGCGCGAATTCGCTGCATGCGTCGAACGCGGCCAGCGTGTACTGGAGCAGCGTACGGCCGTTCAGCGTGCGGTATTGCTTGGGTACCGCCGAGCCGGAGCGGCTGCCCGTACCGGCGCAGGGAATCAAGGCGAAGAGTCGGGAAGTCACGAATATGAGCGCCGGATGATAAAAGCGAAGTCCGGATTTTATAATAGCGGCTTAGTCTCCGGACACGCCGCGCCGATCGGGCCCATAATGGGCCGCCCGCCGGCGCAACGCGGGCCTCATCCCGAGCCCATGCGCACGACCTTATGCCAGCAGATAAAGCACTCCTCCCGCCCAGCCCCGTCGCCTTAGTCAAGCCCGGCCATCGCTTCGCCTTCGACGGCGCGGCGGGCAGCGCCGACGCGCTCGCGATCGCCAGCTACCGCGCCGCCTACCGCGAGCAGATTCCATTGCTCGCGGCCGTCTGCGCCAACCCGGCCGACGCGCAGCGGCTCGCGCAGGAACTCGCGTACTTCGATCCCGAGGCGCGCGTGCGCGTGTTGCCGGACTGGGAAACGCTGCCGTACGACAGCTTCTCCCCGCACCAGGATCTGGTCTCGGAGCGCCTGGCCACGCTGCACGACCTCGGCGCGGGCCTATGCGACATCCTGCTGGTCCCGGCGACCACCGCGCTCTACCGCATGCCGCCCGCGGCATTCCTGGCCGCGTATACGTTCTCGTTCACGCAGGGCGAACGGCTCGACGAGGCCAAGCTCAAGGCGCAGCTGACGCTGGCCGGCTACGAACACGTGAGCCAGGTCGTGCGTCCCGGCGAATACTGCGTGCGCGGCTCGCTGATCGACCTGTTCCCGATGGGTTCGCCGCTGCCGTACCGGCTCGACCTGTTCGACGATCAAGTCGAATCGATCCGCGCGTTCGATCCCGACACGCAGCGCAGCCTCTACCCCGTGCGCGAGGTGCGGCTGCTGCCGGGCCGCGAGTTCCCGTTCGACGAGCCGTCGCGCACGGCGTTCCGCAGCCGCTGGCGCGAAACGTTCGAGGGCGATCCGAGCCGCGCGACGATCTACAAGGACATGGGCAACGGCGTGCCCTCGGCCGGCATCGAGTACTACCTGCCGCTGTTCTTCGACGAGACGGCCACGCTGTTCCACTATCTGCCGCCGGCCGCGCAACTCGTGTTCGTCGGCGATCTCGACGCCGCCATCAAACGCTTCACGAACGATACGCGCCAGCGCTACCAGTTCCTCTCGCACGACCGCGAACGGCCGATCCTCGAGCCGCAGCGCCTGTTCCTGTCCGACGAAGATTTCTACCTGCTCGCCAAGCCGGTCGCGCGCCTCGTGCTGCCCGCGCAGGCGCCCGGCGGCTGGAGCCTGCCGCTGCCGCCGCTCGCGCTCGACCGCCACGCGCAAGACCCGCTCGGCGCGTTCCGCCAGTATCTGGAAACCACGCCGAACCGCGTCCTGCTCGCCGTCGAATCGGCCGGCCGCCGCGAGACCATCGCGCAGTTGCTGGCCGAGCACCATTTGCGTCCGTCGAATACCGAGGGTTTCAGCACATGGCTCGACGGCGACGCCAAGTTCGCGCTCGGCGTCGCCCCGCTCGCGAACGGTTTCGCGCTGCCCGGCGCGGCATTGTCGATCGTTACCGAGACCGAGCTGTACGGCGGCCTGGGACGCCGCGCCAAGAACCGCCGCCAGGAGCAGGCCAGCAACGTCGACGCAATGGTGCGCGACCTGTCCGAGCTCAAGGCCGGCGACCCGGTGGTGCACGCGCAGCACGGCATCGGCCGCTACATGGGCCTCGTGTCGATGGATCTCGGCGAAGGCGATACCGAATTCCTGCACCTCGAATACGCGAACGACGCGAAGCTCTACGTCCCTGTCTCGCAGCTGCACATGATCTCGCGCTACAGCGGCGCCGATCCCGACAGCGCGCCGCTGCATGCGCTCGGCTCCGGCCAGTGGGAACGCGCGAAGCGCAAGGCCGCGCAGCAGATCCGCGACACCGCGGCCGAGCTGCTCAACCTCTACGCGCGCCGCGCCGCGCGCGAGGGCCATGCGTTCTCGCTCGAACCGGGCGACTACGTGAAGTTCGCCGAAAGCTTCGGCTTCGAGGAAACGCCGGACCAGGCCGCCGCGATCGCGGCCGTGATCGGCGACATGACGAGCGGCAAGCCGATGGACCGCCTCGTATGCGGCGACGTCGGCTTCGGCAAGACCGAGGTCGCGCTGCGCGCCGCGTTCGTCGCGGTGATGGCGGGCAAGCAGGTCGCCATCCTCGCGCCGACCACGCTGCTCGCCGAACAGCACATGCAGACCTTCACGGACCGCTTCGCCGATTGGCCCGTGCGCATCGCCGAACTGTCGCGCTTCAAGTCCACCAAGGAAATCAACGCGGCGATCAAGCAGATCAACGAAGGCACCGTGGATATCGTGATCGGCACGCACAAGCTGCTCTCGCCCGACATCCACTTCAACCGCCTCGGCCTCGTCATCATCGACGAGGAGCACCGCTTCGGCGTGCGCCAGAAGGAAGCGCTGAAATCGCTGCGCGCCGAAGTCGACGTGCTCACGCTGACGGCCACGCCGATTCCGCGCACGCTCGGCATGGCGCTCGAAGGGCTGCGCGATTTCTCGGTGATCGCGACCGCGCCGCAGAAGCGTCTCGCCATCAAGACCTTCGTGCGCCGCGAGGAAGAGGGCGTGATCCGCGAGGCCATGCTGCGCGAACTCAAGCGCGGCGGCCAGGTGTACTTCCTGCACAACGAGGTCGAGACGATCGAGAACCGCAAGGCGATGATCGAGGCGCTCGTGCCCGAGGCGCGCGTCGTGATCGCGCACGGCCAGATGCACGAGCGCGAACTCGAACGTGTGATGCGCGACTTCGTGGCCCAGCGTGCCAACGTGCTGCTGTGCACGACCATCATCGAAACCGGCATCGACGTGCCGAGCGCGAACACGATCCTCATGCACCGCGCCGACAAGTTCGGCCTCGCGCAGCTGCATCAGTTGCGCGGACGCGTCGGCCGCTCGCACCACCAGGCCTATGCGTACCTGCTCACGCACGATCCGCAGGCGCTGACCAAGCAGGCGCAGCGCCGCCTCGAGGCGATCCAGCAGATGGAGGAACTGGGCTCGGGCTTCTACCTGGCCATGCACGACCTCGAAATCCGCGGCACGGGCGAGGTGCTCGGCGACAAGCAGTCCGGCGAGATCCACGAGATCGGCTTCCAGCTCTACACCGAGATGCTCAACGATGCGGTCAAGGCGCTCAAGGACGGCAAGGAACCCGATCTGACCGCCCCGCTCGCGGCCACCGTCGAGATCAATCTGCATACGCCCGCGCTGCTGCCGTCCGATTACTGCGGCGACGTGCAGGAGCGCTTGTCGCTGTACAAGCGCCTCGCCAATTGCGAGGACAACGACGCGATCGACGCGATCCAGGAGGAGCTCGTCGACCGCTTCGGCAAGCTGCCGCCGCAAGCGCAGGCGTTGATCGAAACGCATCGTCTGCGTCTGCTCGCGAAGACGCTCGGCGTCGCCAAGATCGACGCGAGCGAGAACGCCATCGCCATGCAGTTCGTGCCGAATCCGCCGCTCGATCCGATGCGCATCATCGAGATGGTGCAGAAGAACCGGCACGTCAAACTCGCGGGCCAGGATAAGCTGCGCATCGAAACGCGCACCCCCGACCTGCCGATCCGCGTATCCACCATCAAGGAGACGCTGCGCACGCTCGGGGCGCCCGCGAAACAGGCCGTTGCGGCGCGCTGAAGCGCGGGCATGGGGGTTAACCCGGCGCGCGCGGCGCGCCGGAGGACGGGTTTTTTGGGTATGATTTTTGCCTGACTTGCTGGAGCTTCGCCATGTCTTCCCCTGATGCGCTGCCGCCCACGGCAGAGGCTGCTGCGGCTCTTCCAGAATGCCTGGACTGGGTCCGCACGCTGGTTTCGTTCGACACGACGAGCCGCGTGCCCAACATGCATTTGATCGAAACCGTGCGCGATGCGTTCGCGCGCCACGGCATCCCCGTTGCGCTTTCGAACGACGGCCGCGACGGCTGGGCCAACCTGTTCGCGACCGTGCCCGCGCACGACGGTTCGACGGACGGCGGCATCGTGCTGTCGGGCCACACCGACGTCGTGCCCGTCGATGGCCAGGACTGGAGCAGCGATCCGTTCAAGCCCGAGATTCGCGACGGCAAACTGTACGGCCGCGGCACGTGCGACATGAAAGGCTTCATCGGCGTCGCACTATCGCTGCTGCCCGAAATGCTGTCAGCCAAGCTGAGCCAGCCGATCCACTTCGCGCTGTCCTACGACGAGGAAATCGGCTGCGCGGGCGTACCGTACCTGCTCGCCGATCTGCGCGAGCGCGGCGTACATCCGAGCGGCTGCATCGTCGGCGAACCGACCAGCATGCGCCCCGTGATCGCACACAAGGGCATCAACACCTACAACTGCTGCGTGCGCGGCCAGGCCGCGCATTCGTCTCAGACGCCGAAGGGCCTGAACGCGATCGAATACGCGGCGCGGCTGATCTGCCATATCCGCGACATCGCCGACCAGTTCCGCGCCGACGGCCCGTTCGACGACCTGTTCGACGTGCCGTTCACGACGGCGCAAACGAGCCTGATCTCGGGCGGCAACGCGATCAACACCGTGCCGGCCGAATGCACGTTCTCGTTCGAGTTCCGCAATCTGCCGACGCTCTCGCCCGACCAGATCTTCGCGCGCATCGAAGCCTATGCGCGCGACACGCTGCTGCCGCAGATGCTGCGCGAGAGCCCGAACGCCGCCATCGAATTCACCAAGCGCTCGGCCTCGCCGGGGCTCGATGCGGCCGAGCAAGCCGCGATCACCGAACTGGTCCGCGCGCTGACGGGCGACCAGTCGAAGCA
>CAUPOD010000068.1:0-8919 GCA_963512745.1 uncultured Burkholderia sp.
GCGACGGGGCAGCCGTGCGCGGGATCGTCGCGATGCGCGCGCGACAGGTAGCGCCGCGCGAGGTTGCCGATCTCGACCGCCTGCTCGCCGGCCTGCCCGAACACGTCGGCGAGCGCCGCGGCGACCAGTTCGTCCTTCGACGCGAAATACCCGTAGAAGCCGCCGTGCGTGAGCCCCGCGGCCTTCATGACCTCGGCCACCGTGACGGCCTCGAAGCCGCGCGCGCGGAACAGCCGCCCGGCCGCATCGAGAATTTTCTGCCGGTTCTCGGCCACCTGTTCGCGGCTCACGCGCATGCCCGCCCCCTAAAAAATCGCCTATCGAATGCTTGACATGATACATGACGGCTATCATGATAAATGCATACATGATGATTATCATGTATAAAGCCTATTCCACACGACGGTTTTCAAGGAGCCACGGATGTCTTCTTCCCTGCCTACGGTTTTGATCACGGGTGCTTCGAGCGGCATCGGTGCCGTTTATGCGGACCGCTTCGCGAAGCGCGGTCACGATCTCGTGCTGGTCGCGCGCAATCGCGAGCGCATGGAGGCGCTCGGCGAGCGTCTGCGCGCCGAGCACGGCGTCCGGATCGACGTGATCGGCGCGGACCTCACGCAGCCCGCGGCGCTCGGCGAAGTCGCCGCGCGCGTGCATGACGACACGCGCATCGGCGTGCTGATCAACAACGCGGGCGTTGCCACGGCCGGCACGTTCGCCGAGCAAGATACGCAAGCGCTCGACAATCTGCTCGAGCTGAACATCGCGGCGCCGACGCGTCTCGCGCATGCGGCCGCGCAGCGCTTCGCGCGCGAAGGGGGCGGCGCGATCGTCAACATCGCGTCCGTGGTGGGACTCGCGCCCGAGTTGGGCATGACTGTGTACGGCGCGAGCAAGGCGTACGTGCTGTACTTGTCGCAAGGCTTGCATCTCGAACTGGGTCCGCGCGGCGTGTACGTGCAGGCGGTGCTGCCCGCGGCCACGCGCACCGAGATCTGGGAGCGCTCCGGCTTCGATATTTCTAAGGTGGAAGGCGTGATGGAAGTCGGCGAACTCGTCGATGCGGCGCTGGTCGGCTACGACCGCCGCGAAACGGTCACGATTCCGCCGCTGCCCGATGCGGCCCAATGGAGCGCCTTCGATGCGGCGCGCCAGGCGATGCTGCCGAACTTCCGGCAGAGCCACGCGGCCGAGCGTTATCGTTCGGGGCAGTAAACGAACGGCGCCGATGGGCGCACCATGAGCGTGCCAGGTGCGCGGATGGCCGACACGTCCTAGAATCCGGTTCTATGACGAAACTGCTGACCGACACGCGCCTGCACGCCGCGTTCAGGATCACTCTGTTCCTCAAAGGCGCCTTGTCCGCGGCCGAGGTCGCGGGTGGTATTCTCATCTATCTGATCCCGCCGGGATTCATCCTGAGCGCGGTGCACGCACTCGCGCGCGTGGAACTCAGCGACGATCCGCGCGACTTCATCGCCACGTGGCTGCTGCATGCGGTCCAGCATCTGTCCGTGAGCGGCGAGCGCTTCGCCGCGTTCTATCTGCTGTTCCACGGCGTCGTCAAACTGTGGTTCATCGTCGGCTTGTGGCGCGGAAAACGCGCCTATTACCCGATCGCGATCGCCGTGTTCGGCCTGTTCATCGTCTATCAGATCTACCGCTATACCTTTACGCATTCGGTGCTGCTGCTGTTCATCACCGTGCTCGATGCGTTCGCGATCTGGCTGACTTGGGACGAATACCGCCGCGTGCGCGCCGCGACCGCCTCCGCGCCGGCGCCGCAAGCGCCGCTGCGCGATTCCAATATTTCGTCTATCAAGTAAGCGAGCACTCGGCAATCGAGCAACCCGTCATCCAGCACCCAGCCGCCGAGCACGTATGACCTAGCAAGCCCGAACCCATGCAGCACAGAGGAGGCATCCCATGGCCCATGCCGACGAAAGCGCCGGCGTTCATCTAACGCATCGCACGGATCCCGCGCTCGCGCCCCGGGAAAGCTTGGCCGAGCGTCTTCTCGAACAGTTTCGGCGCGTGCGCGCGCAGAGCGATGCGCTCGCGGCCCCGCTGAGCGGCGAGGATCAGACGATTCAGTCGATGCCGGACGCGAGCCCGACGAAATGGCATCTCGCGCACACCACGTGGTTCTGGGAGACGCTGCTCCTGCGTCCGCATCTGCCCGGCTATACGCCGTTCGACGCGGATTTCCCGTTCCTCTTCAACTCCTATTACGAATCCCTGGGGCCGCGCCATCCGCGGCCGCAGCGCGGCCTGCTGAGCCGCCCGTCCGTCGAGGCGGTCGCGGCCTACCGCCGCCACGTCGACGAGCATTTCGCGCAGCTCATGCGGACCTGCACGGCAGAGCAGGCCGCGCAATGGGCCGCGCTCGTGGAGTTGGGGCTCGCGCACGAACAGCAGCATCAGGAATTGATCCTCATGGACATCCTGCACCTGTTCGCGCAGTCGCCGCTGCGTCCCGCCTATCGTGCGGATTTTCCGCAACCGGCCGCGGGCCGCGGCGCGCGGTACCGGCGCTGCGTGGGCGGCCTCGTCGCGATCGGCGATGCGCGCGCGGCGTTCGCGTTCGACAACGAGCGCCCGCGCCATCGAACCTGGATCGAACCGTTCGAGATCGCCGACCGCCTCGCGACCAACCGCGAGTGGCTACAGTTCATCGACGAGGGCGGCTACTCGACCGCGCGCTTTTGGCTGTCCGACGGCTGGGACCGCGTGCGCCTCGAAGGCTGGCAGGCGCCGCTTTACTGGCAGCGCGACGCACACGGCGAGTGGACCGAAATGACCCTCGCCGGCATGCAGCCGCTCGTGCTCGACGCGCCCGTCGCGCACGTGAGCTACTACGAAGCCGCCGCGTTCGCGGCCTGGGCCGGCGCGCGGCTGCCGACCGAGGCGGAATGGGAGGTGGCCGCGGCCGCCGGGCTGCTCGAACAGACCGGCGACGTCGCATGGCAGTGGACGCAAAGTCCGTACACCGCGTATCCGGGCTTTAGCGCCGCGGCCGACGCGACCGGCGAATACAACGGCAAGTTCATGGTCGGGCAGATGGTGCTGCGCGGCGGCGCTTCCGTCACGCCAACGGGCCATACGCGCCACACGTATCGCAATTTCTTCCGGCCCGAACAACGCTGGATGTTCTCCGGCGTGCGCCTCGCGCGCGACGCCGCAGCCGTGCCCGTGCCCGCGCCCGATGGCGGGACGAACGCCGATGCGGAGGCCGATGCCGAGCGGCGCCGGTTCGAGCGGGACGTGCTCGCGGGCCTGTCGAAACCGGCCAAGGCGCTGAACCCGAAATACTTCTACGATGCGCGCGGTTCCGCGCTGTTCGAGGAAATCTGCCTGACGCCGGAGTACTATCTGACGCGCACGGAAACCGCCTTGCTGAGGCGTCTCGCCGACCGGCTCGCGGCCGAGATTCCCGCGCATGCGACGCTGGTCGAATTCGGCAGCGGCGCGAGCGAGAAGACCCGCATCGTGCTCGACGCCGCCGCGCAGATCGGCACCTAGGTGCCGTTATATATGCGCGCGGGTGGGATCGAACGGGCGCGGGGCCGCCTCGCTTACGCGTACCCCGCGCTCAGGGTCAAGCCGATCGAAGGCGACTTCACGCAGGGGATGGTCTCGCCGGACATTCCCACGGACGGTTCGTCGATCGGCTTCTTTCCCGGTTCGACGCTCGGCAACTTCGAACCGGCCGAGGCGGTCGCGTTCCTGCGCGCGGCACGCGAGATGCTCGGCGCGCGTGCGAAGATGATCGTCGGCATCGACATGATCAAGGACATCCCGACGCTGCTCGCCGCCTACAACGACGCGCGCGGTGTGACCGCGCAATTCAATCTGAACTTGCTGGAGCGCATCAACCGCGAGCTGCGCGGCGACTTCGACCTCGACGCGTTCGATCACTCGGCCGTCTGGAATTCCGATGCGAACCGCATCGAGATGCATCTCGTGAGCCGCTCCGATCAGACCGTGCACGTGGCGGGCCGCGCGTTCCATTTCAAGCGCGGGGAGCGCATCCATACCGAGCATTCGCACAAGTACAGCGAGGCGTCGTTCGGCGCGCTCGCCGCGGCGGCCGGCTGGCGCGTGTCGCGCGCCTGGGTCGGCGAAGCGCCGCATTTCGGGGTATTCGTGTTGCGGGCGGACGAGGAGGCGCACTACTAGCCGTTCACGGCGCTTGACCTTGAACATGGATGCAAACCCGGCATTCCGGCGTGCGCGTTCCGGCAATCGACTCCAACGCCGACAATTGATCCATGAGCGATCGACAGTAAGATCTCGTCGTTTTCGGGGCCACGAGTTTGGCCGGCCAGCTCCTCGGGCGGCCGGGCTCGCAACGCGCGCGCACCGCCCCGCGTCGTCCGCACCGCAATGACGATTCAGACGTTCGGCACGACCATGTATCCGCCCGCCGCATCGCCGAGGAAATTCGCGTGCCCTGCGAGCAGGCAGCGTGCGGTCCACGCGCACAGCGTGGCGTCGATCTCGTCGATCGACCGTAGCCGCGCCGAATCGATGCCGACCGCTTCGAGCAGTTCGCGGCGTTCGATGCGTTTTCTTTTGGCCGAGGTGTTTGCCGCTCCGCGCACCGCGCACGTGATCGCATGCGGGAAGGTTTCGAAGCTCGCGCGTCCCGGCGGAACCGCCGGCGAGCTCAACAACGGGTAGGCAGCCGCGAAGGTTCGATAGACGGCTTCCCCGCACAGCATCCAGTCGTAGAAGCCGCTCGCGCTCGACAGGGCTTTCTCGCGCGTGGGTGCGGAGAAACACGAGATGCCGCGCCGCGCGAGTTCGCGCTCCGCGAGGCGTCCGCTGCCCGCGGTTGCCCACCCGCAAGGCCCGTCGATGCCGACGGCCCGCACGCCGTGTGCGAGGCACGCTTGCAGCAGCTCTGCGGGCCGCGGACTATTCGCCACGTGGACGACGTCCGCGCCGCGCAGGATGGCGAGATGGCAGCCTTTCTTTTCTCCGCCGATATCGATGCCGGCTACGGTCTGCGTATGCGTTACCAATTGGCCTCCCGTTCGCCAGCCGATCGCCGCTGACGTTGTACAGAGCAATAAAAAAACCCGCAAGCCTTTCGGCTTACGGGTCATTGTGGCCGGCAAATTCGCCATGTGCGGCGAGGTCCGCGCCTACTCCACCGTCACCGACTTCGCCAAATTACGCGGCTTGTCCACATCGGTGCCGCGCGCGACGGCCGTGTGATACGCGAGCAGCTGCAGCGGCACGACATGCAGAATCGGCGACAGCAGCGCGTAGTTCTCGGGCGTGCGGATCACGTGCAGCCCTTCCTCGCTGACGATCTTGGTGCCCGCATCCGCGAACACATACAGCTCGCCGCCGCGCGCGCGCACTTCCTGCATGTTCGACTTGATCTTCTCGAGCAGCGTGTCGTTCGGCACGACCGTCACCACGGGCATCGCCGACGTCACGAGCGCGAGCGGACCGTGCTTGAGTTCGCCGGCCGGATATGCCTCGGCGTGAATGTACGAGATTTCCTTGAGCTTGAGCGCGCCTTCGAGTGCGATCGGGTAGTGCAGCCCGCGCCCGAGGAACAGCGCGTTTTCCTTGCGCGCGAACGCCTCGGACCACGCGATGATCTGCGGTTCCAGCGCCAGCACCGCGTTGAGCGCGGCCGGGATGTGGCGCAGCTGCTTCATGTAGTCGGCCTCGGTTGCGGCATCGACGTAACCGCGCACCTTGCCGAGCGTCGCGGCCAGCACGAACAGCGCGACGAGCTGCGTCGTGAACGCCTTCGTCGACGCGACGCCGATCTCGGTGCCCGCATGCGTGAGGAACGTGAGTTCGGTCAGGCGCACCATCGCGCTCGTCGCGACGTTGCAGATCGCGAGCGTGTGCTTGTGGCCGAGCGCTTGCGCGTGCTTGAGCGCGGCGAGCGTGTCGGCCGTCTCGCCCGATTGCGAGATCACGACGACGAGCGCGCGCGGGTTCGGCACCGATTCGCGGTAGCGGTACTCGCTCGCGATCTCGACCTGGGTCGGGATCTTGGCGATCGATTCGAGCCAGTACTTGGCCGTCAGGCCCGAGTAGTAGCTCGTGCCGCACGCCAGGATCAGCACGCTGTCGATTTCTTCGAACACGGCCCGCGCATCGGCGCCGAACAGCGACGGATCGAAGCCGTCGGTCTTCGGGATCGTGTCGGCGATCGCGCGCGGCTGCTCGAAGATTTCCTTCTGCATGTAATGGCGGTAGCCGCCGAGTTCGACGGTGCTACCGTAGCCGCTCACGGTGCGCGTCTCGCGCACGGCGGCCTGGCCGTCGCGATCGACCACCTTGACGCCGTCGAGCGTGAGTTCGCACACGTCGCCTTCTTCGAGGAACGTGAAGCGGTCCGTCGTGCCGGCCAGCGCGAGCGCGTCGGAGGCGAGGAAATTCTCGCGGTCGCCGTGGCCGATCACGAGCGGCGAGCCTTGCCGCGCGCCCACGACCACGTGCGGCTGATCCTTGTGGATCACGGCGATCGCGTAGGCGCCGTACAGCTGCTTGCCGGCTTCGCGCACGGCCGCGAACAGGTCGCCTTGGTACAGGCTGTGCACGAGGTGGGCGATGACCTCGGTATCGGTCTGCGAGACGAACGTATAGCCCTGCGCGCGCAGCATTTCGCGCAGCGGCTCGAAGTTCTCGATGATGCCGTTGTGGACCACCGCCAATGCATTCGACGAGAAGATCGGATGCGCGTTATCGGTCACGGGCGCCCCGTGCGTGGCCCAGCGCGTATGCGCGATGCCGGTCTGCCCTTGCAGATGTGCGTGTTCGACCTGCTCGGCCAGATCGGCCACGCGCGCCACGCTGCGCGCGCGCGTCGGGCCGTGCGGCTCGAGCACGGCCACGCCGCACGAATCGTAACCGCGGTATTCCAGCCGGCGCAGACCCTCGATCAGCACCGGAACGATATTGCGTTGCGCGACCGCGCCGACAATTCCGCACATGAGTTGGACCTTCCTTGTATTGCGATGAGGCGCCGCGCACGAAGCACGCGCACGCGCCGAAAATTCAAACCTTCTTCTTGACCGGGCGCACGTAGCCGCTCTTCTCGATCTGCGTCTTGCCGTTCAGCACGAGCATGCCGGACGCGACGTCTTTCCATACCGTGGTGCCGGCCGCGATCGTCGCGCCGTGGCCCACGCGCACGGGCGCGACCAGTTGCGTATCGGAGCCGACGAACACGTCGGCCTCGATCACGGTGCGGTGCTTGTACGCGCCGTCGTAGTTGCACGTGATCGTGCCTGCGCCGATGTTGGTGCGCGCGCCGACGTCGGCATCGCCGATGTAGCTCAGGTGATTGGCCTTCGCGCCTTGATCGAGCGCGGCGTTCTTGATTTCGACGAAGTTGCCCACGTGCACGTCGTCCGCGAGCGCCGTGCCGGGGCGCAGCCGCGCGTACGGGCCGAGCACCGTGTGCTCGCCGATTTGCGCGCCGTCGATATGCGTGAACGCGTCGATGCGCGTGTGTGCGCCGACGGTCGCGTCGCGGATCACGCAGTTCGGACCGACCGTCACGTTGTCGCCGAGCTTGACCGTGCCTTCGAACACGCAGTTCACGTCGATCGACACGTCGCGTCCGCATTCGAGCGTGCCGCGCACGTCGATGCGCGCGGGATCCATCAGCATGACGCCCGCGTCGAGCAGCGTGTCGGCTTCATTGCGCTGATACACGCGTTCGAGTTCGGCCAGTTGCGCCTTGCTGTTGACGCCGAGCGTTTCCCACACGTGATCGGGCTCGCTCGTGGCGACTTCGAAGCCGGCCTCGATGGCTTGTTCGACGACGTCGGTCAGGTAGTACTCGCCTTGCGCGTTGTCGTTCTTGAGCGCGTCGAGCCAGATCGCGAGTTGCGCGGTGGGTGCGACGACGATGCCGGTGTTGACCTCGTCGATCGCGAGTTGCGCGGGCGTCGCGTCTTTCTGTTCGACGATGCGTTCGACCTTGCCGCCCGCATCGCGCACGATGCGGCCGTAGCCGGTGGGATCGTCGAGCGTCACGGTGAGCACGCCGTAGCGGCCGTCGGCCGCGGCGAGCAGGCGCTTCAAGGTGCTTGCGCGCGTGAGCGGCACGTCGCCGTAGAGCACGAGCGTGGGTTGCGCGGGGTCGAGCAAGGGGAGTGCCTGGCGCACGGCGTGGCCGGTGCCGAGTTGTTGCTCCTGCTCGGCGAACTGGACGTCGGGTGCGCCGACGGCGGCGCGCACTTCATCGGCGCCGTGGCCGACCACGACCACGAGGCGGGACGGCGCGAGCGCACGGGCGGTATCGAGGACGTGGGCGAGCAGCGGTTCGCCGGCCAGGGGGTGCAGCACTTTCGGCAGCGCGGAACGCATGCGCTTGCCCATGCCGGCGGCCAAAATCACGATATTCATGGCGCCCGTTTCTTGGGAAAAGTCGAAGTGCGCATTTTAACATGCGGTACTGGGGCGGATGCCCGGCTGGGCTGGGGTTGGAGGGGGTTTCCGCGCCTGCGGCGCGGTTTTTGTTTTTTGTTTTTTTTTTTAATTTGTGGGGCCGTTTTTGGGGGGTGTTGTGGGTTATAAATATTCAAAATATAAAGCCGGCGGCCACACTTGGGGGGGGGGGGTGGTTAGGGGGGGGCTGGGGGGGGGGGGGGGGGGGGGGGGGGGATAGGTGGCGCGGGAACAAAAAAAAACCCCCCCCCCCCCCCCCCGACCGGTCATTGCCGCTGAAAACCAAAACCCAACCCATCTAACATCTACCGCCCGCTCTATAAATCACCGTCACGCTCCCCATCTTCCGCGCTCACGCAAGAGGAGTGATGCGAGTAATTAATGTGACTAATTAAAGTACGAGAGAGGTGGTGATAGAGGGGGTAGATTTTTGGGGCAATGGAACGGTCGGGACTGGGGGCGCTACTCACCGGAGGCAACCGTAGG
>CAUPOD010000069.1:0-8855 GCA_963512745.1 uncultured Burkholderia sp.
AAACGCCCGTCTAGCTATCTAGACGGGCGTTTTGCTTTTGCGCCGCGCAATGTCGCTTCGGATACCATGTCGATCGAGTCATGGAGAACTGAACGATGCTGAAACCGTTGGAGGCAGTGCGCTGGGGCATCATCGGCTGCGGTAACGTGACCGAACGCAAGAGCGGCCCCGCCTTTGCCAAAGTGCCGCGCTCCAATTTGGTCGCGGTGATGCGGCGCGATGCGCATCTGGCCGAGGATTATGCGCAGCGTCATCGTGTGCCGCGCTGGTATTCGCAAGCCGACGCACTGATCGCCGATCCGGACGTCAACGCCGTCTATATCGCCACCCCTCCCAATCTGCACAAGCCCTACGCCGTTCAATGCGCGGAGGCGGGCAAGGCCGTCTATGTCGAGAAGCCGATGGCGCTCGATGCGCACGAATGCTCCGAGATGATCGCTGCCTGCCGGGCCAACGGCGTCCCGCTATTCGTCGCTTATTACCGGCGTTGTCTGCCGCGTTTTCTCAAGGTGCGCGAATTGCTCGTCGATGCGCGCGCGATCGGCGAGCCGCGCGTGGTGCGCTGCGCACTGTATCGTCCGCTCGATGCCGCATCGCTCGAAGCCGGGCAAATACCGTGGCGCTTTCAACCGGCGATTGCGGGCGGCGGCCTGTTCGTCGATCTCGCGAGCCATACGTTGAATCTGCTCGATTTTCTGCTCGGCGATATCGTGTCCGTGCGCGGCCATGCTAGTTCGCAGGCGCGCGCCTATCCGGCCGAGGATACGGTGTCGATGTCGTGGTTGTTCGAGAATGGCGTGCACGGCAGCGGCATCTGGAGTTTTGCAGCCGACGCGCGGCACGACGAAGTGGAAATCGTCGGCAGTGCGGGCCGTCTGCGTTTCGCCACTTTCGGCGAGGGTGACATCGTGCTCGAACGGCCCGGCGAACCCGCGCGTCATTATGCGGTGAAGAATCCCGAACATATCCAACAGCCTCTGATCGAGCGCATCGTGCGCGTACTGACGGGCGCGGAGCCGCAGCCGCCCGAACTGGATCCGCGTCATGCGGCTCGCACCAGCTGGGTCATGGATCAGGTGCTCGCGGAATACCGGGCCGGGTTGCCGCCGCTGCCCGGGCTACAATAAGCGCTGGCCATCCGGCCCGCTTTTCAACCGTCACGTCGAGTGCGACGTGGCCGATTGCTCCATGCTGCCAGAACAACGCCATCAGTTCATCTTGTCGTGCCTGAGCCGCTCGGGTGCATTGTCGGTGACCGAACTCGTGCAGGAGCTGGGCGTCTCGCGCGAAACCATCCGCCGCGATCTCAATCTGCTGGCCGCTCGCCAGTTGCTGATCATCACGCACGGCGGGGCGCTCTCGCCGGACCGGCGCGAGCCGAGCATCTCCGAGCGCCAGGCGGCGCACGCCGACGCCAAGCGGTTGATCGGCGAGCGCGCCGCACGGTTCGTGCCCGACGGCGCGTCGGTCCTGCTCGATTCGGGCAGCACGACTTATGCGGTCGCGCTGGCGCTCGCCGAGCGCCGCCGGCTCGCGGTGTATACCAACGATTGGCGCATCGCATTTCAGCTCGCGCGGCGCAACGAGAATCGCGTGACGCTGTTCGGCGGAGAACTGTCCGACGACGAGGACGCAACGTTCGGGCTCGATACGATCCAGCAGATGGCACAGTATCGCGTGGACTTCGCGTTTGTCGGGGCTGGGGGCATCGGGCCGAGCGGCGAATTGACCGATTACTCGCGCATGGCCGCGGAGGTGCGCAGCCGCATGCTGGCTGCGGCCAGCACGCCGATCGTCGTGGCCGACCACTCGAAGTTCGGCTGCGCGACGCCCGTGCGCATCAACGGGTTCGCGTCCGCGCGCTACCTGGTGACCGAGCGCGCGCCCGATGCCGCTCTGCGGCGCGCATTGACCGCGCAGGGAATCGAACTCGTCGTCTGCCGCCGTATCGAGGCACCCTGAACTCACGATGACTGCTTCCATGATTCAGCCTACCGCTTCCGGCGATCTCGCCGACGCCCAACTGTGCGTACAGGCCGGCCAGATTGCCGCGCGCCTCGATCGCTTACCTGCGACGCGCAGCGTCTGGAAACTGATTCTGCTTCTGAGCCTCGGTTTCTTCTTCGAACTCTACGATTTGCTCTACAGCGCCTATGTCGCGCCCGGGTTGGTCAAGAGCGGGTTGTTGAGCACAACTACGCATGGCCTGTTCGGCATGGGAGGCGTGGCCGGGTTTATCGCGGCGCTGTTCGCGGGGTTGTTCATCGGCACGCTGTCCTGCGGGTTTCTGGCCGATCGTTTCGGACGGCGCGCGATCTTCACCTGGTCGCTGCTTTGGTACACCGCCGCCAACGTGCTGATGGCATGTCAGCACACCGCCGCAGGGCTCGATTTCTGGCGGTTTGTCGCGGGACTCGGGCTCGGGGTCGAGATGGTGACGATCGCCACCTATCTGTCCGAACTCGTGCCCAAATCGCTGCGCGGACGCGCGTTCGCCTGCGAGCAGGCCGTCGGGTTCACCGCCGTGCCGCTCGCCGCGTTCTTTGCGTATCTGCTTGTGCCCCGCGCGCCGTTCGGTATCGAGGGGTGGCGGTGGGTGGTTTTGATCGGCGCGTGCAGCGCGGTATTCGTGTGGTGGCTGCGCCGCGCGTTGCCCGAAAGTCCGCGGTGGCTCGCGCAGCGCGGACGCATCGCCGAGGCCGATCGAGTGCTGGGCGCGCTCGAGGCCCGGGTCGAGGCCGAATACGGGGCGCCGCTCCCCGCACCTGGCTTGGTGCAGGTCGCGTCCGGAGCGGGCCGCTTCCGCGAGATGTGGGTGCCCCCTTACCGGCGCCGCACGTTGATGATGACCGTGTTCAACATCTTCCAGACGGTTGGATTCTATGGATTTGCAAGCTGGGTGCCGACGCTGCTGATCAAGCAGGGCATCACGATCTCGACCAGCCTGCTGTATTCGAGCGTGATCGCGCTGGCCGCGCCGGTCGGCCCGCTGTTGGGCCTCGCGATCGCCGACCGCTATGAACGCAAGAGCGTGATCGTCGCGATGGCCGGCGCCGCGCTGCTCTGCGGGCTCGCGTTCAGCCAGGCGACCGATGCGGTCGTGCTCGTGACGCTCGGCATCGGCCTGACGCTGGCCAACAACATCATGTCGTACAGCTTCCATGCATATCAGGCGGAACTGTTTCCGACGCAGATCCGTGCGCGCGCCGTCGGTTTCGTCTATGCATGGAGCCGTTTCTCGGCCATCTTCACGTCGTTCCTGATCGCGTTCGTGCTCAAGTTGTTCGGCACGCCCGGCGTGTTCGTGCTGATCGCGGGGGCCATGCTGGTGGTGATGGCGGTGATCGGCTGGGTCGGGCCGCGCACCAAGGGACTCGCGCTCGAGGCGATTTCGCGTTGAGCGGCGGGCATCGGGCGTTCGGCGGATTGCGCCGACGGCTCGATGCGGCTTGCTTGAGAATTGGGAAGCGGCGCCGCGATGTGTGTCCGGTTCAGCCTGCGTGCGGCGCGGCGCTCTCTTCGAAGCGGCGCATCGCGTCGCCGATGTCGTCGCGCAGGCGCGCTAGCGCCGCGAGTTCGGGGACGGGCGGCTGCAGCATGGTCCACAGCAGGTCGGTGAGCTGGCGTGCGGTCGCGTCGATGTCGAGTCTGCGGCGTCCTTGCGTCGCGTCCCACAGCACGTGTTCCATCGGCCCGAAAATCATCGAACGCAGCAGGCGCAGCGGCAGATCCTGGCGGATCTGCCCGCTCGCTTGCCCGCGCGCGAGCACGTCCATCAACGGAGCCGTATAGCGGCGCTGCAGATCGGTAAGCGCCCGATTCAGCGCGTGCTGCTTCGCGCGCCCTTCCGACAGCACGAACGCGCACAGGCCGGTGCCGTTGACGAGCATCAGGTGCAGATGCGTATGCACGACGAACGCGAGCTGCTCGCGCAACGGCGCTTCGCGCGGCATGCCGGCCTCGAAGACGCCGATGATCTCGTCGTACCAATCCGCGATCACGCGCGCACATAGATCGCGCTTGCCATGGAAATAACCGAACACGGTCGCTTCGGACACGCCGACGCGCTGCGCGATCTCGGCCGCGGTCGCCTGCTCATACCCTTTTTCAGCGAAAACCTCGCGTCCCGCGCGCAGGATGTCCTGCACGCGCTGCTGCGATTTGCGTCCGGTGCGCGCGGGCGCGGCATCGGATTGAACGGGCGGGGCGGACAGAGTCATGAACGGGCGCCGGTTGGAACGTGAAGGTACTTCATCATATCTGAGTTAGACTCAGAAAACTATTGACGCGATCCAACCTCGGCGCGAAACTAGCGAAAAATTCAGCGGAGATTTCCTCATTTAAAGGAAATTTTGAACTGAGTGCCGCTCAAGAATCATCAGAATCCAGCCAATCAGGCCGATGGAGGAAACATGCAGAAGCTGTCAGGCGTGCAATTTATGCTCGGCGAAGAAATCGACATGCTGCGCGACACGGTGGCGAATTTCGCGGCCAAGGAAATCGCGCCGCGCGCCGGCGAGATCGACCGCAACGATCAATTCCCGATGGACCTGTGGCGCAAGTTCGGCGACCTCGGCGTGCTCGGCATGACCGTGTCGGAAGAATACGGCGGCGCGAACTTCGGCTACACCGCGCACATGGTGGCGATGGAGGAGATTTCACGCGCTTCGGCGTCGGTCGGCTTGTCGTACGGCGCGCATTCGAACTTGTGCGTGAATCAGATTCACCGCAACGGCACGGCCGAACAGAAGGCGAAGTATCTGCCGAAGCTGGTGTCGGGCGAGCACATCGGCGCGCTCGCGATGAGCGAGCCGAACGCGGGTTCGGACGTGGTCAGCATGAAGCTGCGCGCCGAGCGCCGCGGCGATCGCTACGTGCTGAACGGCACCAAGATGTGGATCACGAACGGCCCCGATTGCGACACGCTCGTCGTCTATGCGAAGACCGAGCCGGAAGCAGGCGCGCGCGGTATCACGGCGTTCATCGTCGAGAAGGGCATGAAGGGCTTTTCCGTGGCGCAGAAGCTCGACAAGCTCGGCATGCGCGGCTCGCATACGGGCGAACTCGTGTTCCAGGACGTCGAAGTGCCCGTCGAGAACATCCTCGGCGAATTGAACGGCGGCGTCAAAGTGCTGATGAGCGGGCTCGATTACGAGCGCGCGGTGCTGTCGGGCGGCCCGACCGGCATCATGGCTGCCTGCATGGACGCCGTGGTGCCCTACATCCACGACCGCAAGCAGTTCGGCCAGGCCATCGGCGAGTTCCAGCTGATCCAGGGCAAGATCGCCGACATGTACACGACGTTCCAGGCGTGCCGCTCGTATCTGTACGCGGTCGGCCGCCAGCTCGACGCGATCTCGGGCGAGCACGTGCGCCAGCTGCGCAAGGACTGCGCGGGCGTGATCCTGTACACGGCCGAGAAGGCGACCTGGATGGCCGGCGAGGCGATTCAGGTGCTCGGCGGCAACGGCTACATCAACGAGTATCCGGTCGGGCGCCTGTGGCGCGATGCGAAGCTCTATGAGATCGGCGCGGGCACGAGCGAGATTCGCCGCATGCTGATCGGCCGCGAACTGTTCGCGGAAACGCTCTAAGCCACGCCGGAGTACTGCAGATGCCCGTCATCGAATCGAAGCTGAACCCGCGCAGCGAAGCGTTCCGCACCAACGCGGAAGCGCTCGAGGCCGTCGTCTCCGATCTGCGCGCCAAGGTCGAACAACTCGCGCAGGGCGGCGGCCAAGCCGCGCGCGACAAGCATCTGGCGCGCGGCAAGCTGCTGCCGCGCGAGCGCATCGCGCAGCTGCTCGATCCCGGTTCGCCGTTCCTCGAACTGTCGCAGCTCGCCGCGTACGGCATGTACAAGGACGACGCGCCGGGCGCGGGCATCATCACGGGCATCGGGCGCATCGCCGGGCGCGAATGCATGATCGTGTGCAACGATGCGACGGTCAAAGGCGGCACGTACTATCCGATCACGGTCAAGAAGCACGTGCGCGCGCAGGAGATCGCCGCGGAGAACCGTCTGCCGTGCGTCTATCTCGTCGATTCGGGCGGCGCCAATCTGCCGAATCAGGACGAGGTGTTTCCGGACCGCGATCACTTCGGCCGCATCTTCTTCAATCAAGCCAACATGTCGGCCGACGGGATCGCGCAGATCGCCGTGGTCATGGGTTCGTGCACGGCCGGCGGCGCATACGTGCCCGCGATGAGCGACGAGTCGATCATCGTCAAGAATCAAGGCACGATTTTCCTGGGCGGGCCGCCGCTCGTGAAGGCCGCGACGGGCGAGGAAGTCAGCGCCGAGGATCTCGGCGGCGGCGACGTGCATACGCGTCTGTCGGGCGTCGTCGACCATCTCGCGCAGAACGATGCGCATGCGCTGTCGATCGCGCGCGACATCGTCGGCCATCTCGGCGGCCGTCCCGCCGCGCCGCTCGCGCTGAGCGCGCCGCTGCCGCCGCGCTACGACGCGCGCAGCGTCTACGGCGTGATTCCGGTCGATACGCGCAAACCGTTCGACGTGCGCGAGGTGATCGCGCGCATCGTCGACGATTCGGCGTTCGACGAGTTCAAGGCGCGTTACGGCACCACGCTGGTGACGGGCTTCGCGCATATCTGGGGGCACCCGGTCGGCATCGTCGCGAACAACGGCATCCTGTTTTCGGAAGCGGCGCAGAAGGGTGCGCACTTCATCGAACTGTGCTGCCAGCGCAAGATTCCGCTCGTGTTCTTGCAGAACATCACGGGCTTCATGGTGGGCCGCAAGTACGAGAACGAAGGCATCGCGCGCCACGGCGCGAAGATGGTGACCGCGGTGTCGACGGCCAAGGTGCCGAAGTTCACGGTGATCATCGGCGGCTCGTTCGGCGCGGGCAACTACGGCATGTGCGGCCGCGCGTTCGGTCCGCGCTTCCTGTGGATGTGGCCGAACGCGCGCATCTCGGTGATGGGCGGCGAACAGGCCGCGTCGGTGCTCGCCACGGTGCGCCGCGACGGCATCGCGGCCAAGGGCGGCGAGTGGCCGGCCGAGGAAGAAGAGGCGTTCAAGCAGCCGATCCGCGAGCAGTACGAGCGTCAGGGACATCCGTATTACGCGAGCGCGCGCCTGTGGGACGACGGCGTGATCGACCCCGCGCAAACGCGCGATGTGCTGGGTCTGGGCCTCGCCGCGGCCATGAACGCGCCGATCGAGGACACGCGTTTCGGAGTGTTCCGCATGTAAGGGGACGGCGATGCGATACGAAACCATCGAAGTCGGCGTGGCGGGGCAGGTCGCCACCGTGCGCCTCGCGCGCCCCGAGCTGCGCAATGCGTTCAACGAGACCATGATCGCCGAGCTGACTACGGCGTTCGACTGGCTCGATGCGCACGAAGACGTGCGTGCCGTAGTGCTGGCCGCGGATGGCCCGGCCTTCTGCGCGGGCGCCGATTTGAATTGGATGAAGAAAATGGCCGGCTATTCGGACCAGGAGAACCGCGCCGATGCGACGCGCCTGGCTCGCATGCTGGAGGCGATCTACCGCTGCGGCAAGCCCGTGATCGCGCGTGTGCAGGGCGATGTCTATGCGGGCGGCGTCGGCCTCGTGTCGGCTTGCGATATCGCGGTGGCCGCGGAGCCCGCGAAGTTCTGCCTGTCCGAGGCGCGGCTCGGCTTGATTCCGGCCACGATCGCGCCGTACGTCGTGCGGGCCATGGGCGAGCGCGCGGCGCGCCGCTATTTCACGACGGCCGAAGTGTTCGACAGCGCGCAGGCCGAGCGTATCGGGCTCGTGCACGAACGCGTCGCGCCCGATGCGCTCGATGCGACGGTCGAACGTCTGACGGGCATCCTCCGCGCGAACGGCCCGCAAGCCGTGCGCGCCTGCAAGGCGCTGGTCGCGGACGTGGCGGGGCGTCCGATCGACGCCGAGTTGATCGCCGATACCGTCGAGCGCATCGCCGCGACGCGTGCCGGCGCCGAGGCGCGCGAAGGCGTGGCGTCGTTTCTCGAGAAGCGCGCGCCGGCATGGCGCAACTGAGCACGCGCGGCGTGCCGTTCCAATCAAACCCATCACCGAGACTTCGCCCCTGCCATGTTCGACAAGATCCTGATCGCCAACCGCGGTGAAATCGCCTGCCGCGTGGCAGCCACCTGCAAGCGCCTCGGCATCAAGAGCGTCGCGGTCTATTCGGACGCCGACGCGCACGCCAAGCACGTCGCGGCCTGCGACGAAGCCGTGCACATCGGGGGCGATGCCGCGGCCGACAGCTATCTGCGGGGCGAACGCATCATCGCCGCCGCACTGGCCACGGGCGCACAGGCCGTGCATCCGGGCTACGGCTTCCTGTCCGAGAACGAAGATTTCGCGCGCGCGTGCGAGGCTGCCGGGCTCGTCTTCATCGGGCCGCCGGTTGCCGCGATCGAGGCGATGGGTTCCAAGGCTGCGGCCAAGGCGCTCATGCAGCGTGCCGCGGTGCCGCTCGTGCCCGGCTATCACGGCGACGATCAGACGCCCGCGTTGCTGCAACGCGAGGCCGATGCGATCGGCTACCCGGTGCTGCTCAAGGCGAGCGCGGGCGGAGGCGGCAAGGGCATGCGCGTGGTCGAGCGCGCCGAGGATTTCCCGGCCGCGCTCGCATCGTGCCAGCGCGAGGCGGCGGCCAGCTTCGGCAGCGAACGCGTGCTGATCGAGAAGTATCTGCTGCGTACGCGTCACGTCGAGGTGCAGGTGTTCGGCGATACGCACGGCAACGTTGTCTATCTGTTCGACCGCGATTGCTCGGTGCAGCGCCGCCATCAGAAGGTGCTCGAGGAAGCGCCCGCGCCGGGCCTGCCGGACGAGCTGCGCCAGGCGATGGGCGAGGCTGCGGTCGCG